>JAIVWR010000032.1:0-10092 GCA_048636435.1 Acidobacteriota bacterium
CCCCAGGGTGGAGTAGAATCGCTCGTACTCGGCCTGGGCGAGGGGGGTGGTCATACCGTCGGCGGCGTTGAGGCGGGCCAGGGGAGCTACCCGGTAGATGCCGCTATCCGGCCCATCCACCAGGCCCTTCCAGCCAACGCTCTTGAGGTAGGGGAACTTGAGATACGTCCAGGGCTCCACGTGCTCGCCAATGTAGTCCAGGTACTGAGAGGGGTCGAACTTGACCACTTCCTTGCCCTGCTGGTCGACCACTCGTAGCTGGCCGTCGTAGAAGTTCACGTGGTTGTTTTCGTCCACCAGGCCCATGTAGTAGGTCTGATGGGCAAAGGTGTCGCTGAGGATCAGGTCAAGGTAGGCCTGGTTGGCCAGGACCACGTCGTTCAAGATCTGGACGGTCAGCTTGCCGAAGTCTATTGCTGCCTTGGCGATCTCCTCGATCTTGGCCCGTTCTTCCTCGTTGAGGCCCTTGCTTATGCCGCCGGGCAGGCCGCAGGTAGGATGGATGTACTTGCCGCCGATTATGGCCACCACCTCGTGGGTAGCGGCCAAGGCGCCCAGCACCTGGCCGCCAATCTCCATGCCCACCTTGCCGATGACGCCGACGATGTTGCGCTCGGCGGGGGGAGCGTCCGGCCCCACCACGAAGTCGGGGCCGCCCAGGGCGTAGAAGTGAGTGGCGTGGTCGGCCACAAAGAAGGCGCTATACAAGAGCTCCCGCAGCTTCTTGGCTGCAGAAGGCGGATCCACCTTGAAGACGGCATCGAGGGCCTTGGTGGAGGCCATGTGGTGCGCCTCGGGGCAGACCCCGCAGATGCGGGCGGTAATGACGGGGAGGGTTTCCAGCGGCCGCCCCTCGCAGAACTTCTCGAATCCCCGCAGCTCCGGCACCTGGAAGTAGGCGTTTTCCACGTCCCCCTCATCGTTGAGGAAGATCTCGATGCGGCCGTGTCCCTCCAGCCGGGTGATGGGGTCAATACTTATTCGGCGCGTCTCCACTTTAGCCTCTGTCATCTCTTCTTTGCTCCTCGCTCCCTGTCACTCCACTCTGAGGCCTCAGAAGGCCCTGAGCCGCTACTGCGCGGCTTTGGTCGTCACGGCCGGGGTGGACTCAGCCGTCGCTGCCTCGCGCTCCAGCCGCCGGCGGCGCAGAAGCGATGAGGGCAGGCCGAACATGTAGAAGGCGGCGATAGAGTCGGGAATGCCGCTCAGTATCCGTTCGATCTCCTCCGGATCCTGGGAATCGATATTGGATGTCACTGCACTCAGAAGCTTCGCTCCCTGGTCGACGGCCCCCGGCGCTGGGCCGTAGCAGCCGATGCAGGGCGCGTTCACCTGGGGACAGGGCGCTTCACAGCCGCCGCGGGTGGCGGGCCCGGCACAGAGAATGCCCTGGTCCAGAAGGCACTTCTCGGGGTCGGGGATGATCTGGTAAGGGCGATATATGGCTTTGAGCGACTTTTCCTCCCTGGTGCGAGGGCAGTCATCACACACTGTCTTCTCTGATGCCCCGATGACCGAACCGGCGGGAGGCAGCTCCGCACCCTCTTTCACCACCTGTATCAGCAACTGGATCACCGCTTCCGTCTGCGCCTTCGTTGGCGGGCAGCCGGGCATGTAGTAATCGACCGGCACCACCTGATCGAGGGTGCGGACCGTGTCGTAGAACTCCGGCAGGGTGAGCTCGCCCTCAGGCACCTGGAAGCTTAGCTGAGGGTAGGTGCCTTCCTCGTTGACTGTAGAGGGCGTCTCCCGATAGCTGCTCTCGAAAACCTCTCGACGGTTGGTGACGTTGCCCAGGCCGGGAATGCCGCCCAGGTGAGAACACGCCCCGAAAGCCACCAGCACCTGCGACTTCTCCCGCAGCATGCGGGCCATGTACTCCTGTTCGGAGGTCCTGATGGCGCCATTGAAGAGAGTTACCAGGATGCTCTTCTCCGGCAGGGCCTCTACGTCCTTGTACTTGAAGTCCATAATGCACGGCCAGAGAACGATCTCGAAGGTGTCGGCCACGTCCAGAATCTTCTCGTATAGCCGCACGACAGCTATTTCACAGCCACCACAGCTGGATGCCCAGTAAAGGGCCATCTTAGGTTTTGCCATGCTAGGCCTCCCTGACGTCTTCGCGCTCTCGGCCTTCGTCTCAGTTTTCTTCTCGGCCTTTCGCCGGGCCCAAGGCCACAGACTCGGCATTTTAGGCCTCCCTAACGTTCTCCCACCACTGGAGTGGGCCCAAGGCTTTCACCTGCTCGGTCATCTCCTCGCATATCTTGGCCCACCTCGCCCCCTCACTGGCGGAAACCCACTCCAGGCGGAAGCGCTCGGGCTCGATACCGAACTGTTCCAGCATCCTGCGCACCATAGTTATGCGGCGAATGGTTTTGTAGTTGCCCTCCAGATAGTGGCAGTCGCCCGGGTGGCAGCCACCAATCAGCACGCCGTCGGCTCCTTCGGCGAAGGCTTTCAGGATAAAGGTGGGGTCAATGCGGCCGGTGCACATCACCCGCACCGGGCGCACGTTGGCCGGATACTCCATGCGGGAGGTGCCGGCCAGGTCCGCTCCCTGGTAGGCGCACCAGTTACACAGGAACCCTATGATCGTCGGCTCGTGGTTACCTGATACCATGGCTAACTACGCCTCCTTAGACTGCCACCAAGGGCGGCTTGACGTCCGCCAGCAGACCCTCGATCTCGGCGACGATCTGCTGGTCGGTGAAGTGGCGGCCGGTAATGGCCCCAGAAGGGCAGGCGGCAACGCAAACGCCGCAGCCCTTGCAGAGAATGTCGCTGATCTCGGCCACCTTCTTTTCCTCATCGAAGGTAATGGCATTGTAGGGACACAGAGCCAGACAGATCTTGCAGCCGGAGCAGTGCTCGTCATCCACCACGGCAGTGGCGGCCTCGATCTCCACCTTCCCTCTGTCGATTAGTGACAGGGCCTCTGCCGCCCCCGCCGAGGCCTGAGCCACGGTGTCGGGGACGTCCTTGGGCCCCTGGGCGCAGCCAACCACGAACACGCCATCATTGACGGTGCCCACTGGCTCGAGCTTGGGGTGTTTCTCGAGGAAGAAACCATCGGTGCTCCGACTGAGGAGGAGACGCCTGGCCACCTCGCCGGCGTCGGCCCGGGGTACCATGGCGGGACAGAGAATGACCATGTCCGCCGGGATGCGCACCATCCTGCCCAGCAAGGTATCCTCGGTGACCACCACCAGCTTACCCTTCTCCTCGTCGCTTACCGCCTGGTCGGTGACCTGGGCAACCTTGCCCCGGATGAAGTTGACGCCCTCGTCGGACACGCGCTGGTAGAATTCCTCGAAGCCCTTTCCGTAGCAGCGCATGTCGATGTAGAGCTGGTATACGTCTGCGTCGGTCTTCTCTCCTATCAGGTGGGAGTACTTGAGGGCGTACATACAGCAGACGCGCGAGCAGTACTCACAGTAGTTCTTGTCGCGGCTGCCCACGCAGTGGATGATGGCCACGCTCTGGGGAGCGCTCCCATCTTTCAACACGACCTCACCGCCGGTGGGACCGGTGGCGCTGCACATCCTCTCGAACTCGAGGCTGGTGATAACGTTGTCCAGGCGCCCGTAGCCGTACTGAGTCAGAGGAGAGGGGTCGAGAAGGTCGTAGCCGGTGGCCACGATTATCGCCCCCACCTCTAGCTCGACGGTCTCCTCCTCCTGATCCCAGGCGATGGCTCCGGTGGGACAGAACTTCTCGCAGGCCTTGCAGGTCCCCTTCTCGAAGTAGACACACGTCTCCCTGTCGATGACGGGCACGTTGGGCACTGCCTGGGGGAAGGGCGTGTAGACGGCCTTGCGCTTGCCCAGCCCCATATCGAACTCGCTGTCCGCTTTCCAGGGGCACTTCTCGATGCAAACGCCGCAGCCGTTGCAGAGCTCTGCGTCAATGTAGCGAGGCTTCTTCTTGATGGTGGCCTTGAAGTTGCCGATGTAACCGGAGACCTCCTCCACCTCGCTGTAGGTCATAAGCTCGATGTTGGGATGGGAGCCAACGGCGGCCATCTTGGGCGTGAGAATGCAGGATGAGCAGTCCAGAGTGGGGAAGGTCTTGTCTAGCTGGATCATGCGGCCGCCGATGGAGGGCTCTCGCTCCACCAGGTAGACCTTGTGATTGGAGTCGGCGATGTTCAGGGCCGCCTGGATGCCGGCGATGCCGGCGCCGATTATCAGCACGCTGGGAGTTACCGGCACCTCTTTTCTCTCCAGAGCCTCCAGCAGGTTGGCCCTCTGGACGGCGGCATGGATCAGGGCTTTGGCCTTCTCGGTGGTGCCGTCCTTATGCACCCAGGAGCACTGCTCACGGATGTTGGCGATCTGAAGGAGATAGGGGTTCAGCCCCACCTCAGCGATGGCTTTCCGGAAGGTGATCTCGTGCATGCGGGGCGAACAGGCAGCGACCACCACCCGGTTGAGGCGCTCCTTTTCCACCGTCTCCTTGATCTGGAGCTGCCCCGGCTCGGAGCAGGTGAACTTGTAGTCCACAGCTGACACTACTCCGGGGAGCCCGCTGACGAACTCCCTCACCTCGTCAATATTTACGGTGCCCGCGATGTTGGTCCCGCAGTGGCAGATAAATACGCCGATCCTTGGCTCTTCCATGACTACATAGCCTCCGCAACCAGCTCTGTGATATCCCTTAACTCCAGCCGATCCAGCACGTCCTGCGTCAGGCAGCCTTCAAACATGAGCATGCAGTAGGGACAGGCCAGAGCCAGCACCTCGGCACCCACGTCCAGAGCCTGCTGCGCGCGCAGCTCGCCCAGCCTCTCGCCCGGCTTGGTGTCCATCCATACCTGGCCGCCGCCGCCGCCGCAGCAGATGCTGTCCTCGTGATGATTGGGCAGCTCCACCAGCTCCACGCCGGGAATGCTGCTCAGGATCTCCCGTGGCTCGTCATAGATGCCGCTGTGGCGCCCCAGGTAGCAGGGGTCGTGATAGGCGACCCGCTTCTTCACCTCTTTGCTGAACTTTAGCTTGCCGTCCCGGATGAGTCCGGCCAGGAACTGAGTGGAATGCATGACCTGAAAGCCATTCTGGGCCATGGGGTATTCGTTCTTGAAGGTGTAGTAGCAGTGGGGCGAGGAAACCACGATGTTCTTGATACCGTTTTCGGCGAAGGCGGCCATGTTCTCCTTGACCAGCCGTTGGAACAGATCCTCGTCGCCCGCCTTGCGCGCGCTCTCGCCGCAGCAAGCCTCCTTGGAGCCCAGGATGCCGAAATCTATCCCTGCCTTCTGAAGAATGGTCGCCGTAGCCTTGCCTATGCGACTGACGCTCGCGTCGTAGGCGGTGGTACAGCAGGGGAAGTAAAGTAGCTGAGTGCCGTTGCTGAACGGCTTGACATTCAGGGCCTGAGCCCAGTCAGCTCGCTTCTCCGTGGGTTCGCCCCAGGGATTGCCCGTGCCAGCGAGGTTTTTCATGGTGACGCGCAGGGAGTCGGGAACTGGCCCGACGCCCAGGCCAACAATGGTGCGGCGCATGGCCCTCATCACGTCGATGATCTCGACGCCACGGGGACATTGCTGAACACAGTTGCCACAGGTGACGCACGTCCACATGTCCTCGCTCTCAAAGTCGACAAGCCCCAGTTGCACCTCGTGGATTAGCTTGCGGACTGGAAAGCTCTTCAGGACATTCCAGGGGCAGGCACCGGTACAGAGGCCGCACTGATAGCACAGCCTGAGGGCCTCACCCCCCATCTCCCTGACAATGTCTACCGCCTCTTTGTAGGGGTTAGCAATTTGTCTTACCATTTATCGCCGTCCATTTCCGCTCTAGCCAGCAAGAAGCCAGCTGAGCCTTCACCTTAGGTTCCCCTGTGAAACCCTACACGAAATAGGTAACAGAGCGGGTTACCCCAGGTAACAGAAAGGTTACATTCTGTCAATTGAGGCGCGAAGCGCTATGGGGAAGAAGGGGGAGGGAAGGGGACTGTGGCTGGTCTGACGAAACGGTAGCCCAGACCTCGTTCGGTGAAAATGTAGCGGGGGTCTTGAGCATCGTCGCCCAGTTTGTCGCGTAAGCGGGCGATATGCACCTTGAGCATAAGCGTGTCATCATCGCTTTCCCATCCCCACACCTTGGCCAGGAGCATCTTCTGGGTGACGACGTGGCCGGCGGTGGCTACAAGCTGAGAAAGAATGCGACCCTCGGTGGGCGTCAGCTTCACCGGCTGGCCACGGAGGATAACCTCGCGGTTGTTCAAATCCAGGGTAAGCTCCTCGTCGACGATGATGCGTGAGGCGGTTGCCAGGGGCGCTACCTGGGAGCGGCGCAGCACGGCTCGGGTGCGGGCCACCAGTTCCAGGGGGCTGAAGGGCTTGACGATGTAGTCGTCGGCCCCGAGCTCGAGGCCCTTGAGGCGATCCAGTTCCTCGCCCTTGACGGTGAGCATGAGGATAGGCACGTCGGAGATCGCCCGCAGGCGGCGGCAGACCTCGAAGCCGCTCATCCCTGGTAGGCCCACGTCCAAGATAACCACATCCGGCTGCCCTGTCTGGAAGAGCTTCAGTGCCGACTCGCCATCGGCGGCTGCTATCACCTCGCTCCCCGGCCACTGAAGGCTGAAGGTGAGCTCGATGATCTCCACCACGTCGGGCTCGTCATCGACGACCAGAATCCTCAAGACCGTCCCCCTTGGGAAGGGTGAAAAAGAAGGTGCTGCCGCGGCCGCCCTGGCTCTTCACCCAGATCCGCCCTCCGTGTAACTCCACCACCGTCTTGGCGATGGCCAAGCCCAGGCCAGCGCCTGTCTTCTCCCCTGGCGCGTGGGAGTTGGAATAGAAGCGCTCGAAGATCTGGCTCTGCTCCGCCAGGGGGATGCCGGGACCATCGTCGGCGACGCTGACCAGGTACTCTTGACCCATGTCCTGGAGGGTCGCCTTTATGTGACCGTGGCGAGGGGTGAATTTGCAGGAGTTAGAGAGCAGGTTCATCAGCGCTTGCTCCAGACGCCCACGGTCGGCCAGCACCGGGCAGGGGGAAGACGGGGTTTCCACCTCCAGCGCCTGTTCCTTCCCCCCGGCCAGGGGCTCGATGGCTGCCGCGCTCTCCCTTACGATCGTCTTCAGGTCCCAGGGCTCGCGCGAGAGTGTGGCTTCGCCCCTTTGTAGACGGGCCAGGTCCAGCAGTTCCTCCACCAGGCCCTGAAGGCGCTGGGTATTGCGGGCAATGCTGCTTATCAGGCTGTCCGCTGTCTTGCTCTCCTTAGCCGGGGGGGCCGTAAGCAGGTCGGCGGCGGCCTTGATGGAGGTGATGGGGGTGAGAAGCTGGTGAGAGATGCTGGCCAGAAACTCGTCTTTGAAGCGATTGGCTTCGGCCAGGGCCTGAGCGCGGCTGACCTCGGACCAGAGGTGGGCATTCTCCAGAACAATGGCGATCTGGTGGGCTACTGCCTGAAGGAAACGAAGGTCAGCGGCAGAAAACGCTCCCTGGCGGCGAAGGTTTACCAGGATGAGGGCTCCCAGGACAGAGTCCTTGGCGATCAAGGGGGCGCACATGGCGCTACGGGCCTGGCGCACGCCGGAGCGGGCCCCTTCGAAATAGGCTCGGTTCTCCTTCCGCAGGTTGACGGTGTTCGAGGCTATCTCTTCCGGGTTGGCACAAAGGAGGGCCTGCCCTCGCTGAAAGACCTTGCCTATGATTGCCTCTCCCGGCTTCAGCCGCACACGGGAGAGGGGTTCTGTCTCGTAGCCAATGGAAGCCCTGGCCGTCAGGCAGTCCTCGTCGGGGTTGTAGAGGAAGAGAGCGCCGGCATCGGCCGCTTCGTAGAGAGCGATGCTGCGGGCAAGAACGGTCTTGAGGAGGCCATCCAGGTCGGTGGCCTGGGCAAAGGCCTTGGATAGGTCCAGCAGGGTGGCTAGCTCCTCCGCGCTCTGCCTGGCCGTATCGGCCTGGGACCCCGTCTCGTGCGTGGTCATCGCCGCTCCTCAACAGATACGCGGCAGCATCTCGCCCACCAGCATGTGGACGATGCGCGTGCCGCCGATAGTCGTCTTCATCAGAACCTTTTCCTGTGGCTCGGCGACTACCTCCCCGATGATCGCCGCCTCTTCACCATACCTTGTCTCTCGCATAACGTTCAGGACCTTTTCGGCGTCTTCAGGCCCGACGATAGCGACCAGCTTGCCTTCGTTGGCCACGTACAGGGGGTCGAAGCCCAGCATCTCGCAGGCACCCCATACGCCATCCTTGACGGGTATCTTTGGCTCATCGATCCGAATGCCAACCCCCGACTGCTGGGCGATCTCGTTAAGGGAGGTTGCCAGGCCGCCACGAGTGGGGTCGCGCAGGACGTGGACGTTGGTGCTGGCCGCCAGCATGGCCGCCACCAGGCCGTTCAAGGGAGCGACGTCGCTGGCCACCGGCGCCTCGAACTCCAGCCCCTCTCGCTGGGAGAGCACGGCGATGCCGTGGTCGCCAATACTGCCCGAGAGGATGATCGCGTCGCCTACGCGGGCCCTGCCGCCGCCGATCTCCAGCCCCGGCGGTACCAGGCCCAGGCCGGCGGTGTTGACGAAGAGGCCGTCGGCGGCACCTCCCTCCACCACCTTCGTATCGCCGGTCACGATCTGCACGCTCGCCTCAGCCGCCGCCTGGCGCATCGACTTCACCACCGCTCTCATGTTGGCCAGGGACAGCCCCTCCTCGATGACGAAGCTGACCGAGAGGTACAAGGGCTTCGCTCCCACCATGGCCAGGTCATTGACCGTGCCGCAGACCGCCAGGCGGCCGATGTCGCCCCCTTTGAAGAAGAGGGGCTTCACCACGTAGGAGTCGGTGGTGAAGGCCAGGCGAGGGCCAGTGCCGTCCGCGCTCAGGGCGAACACGGCCGAGTCGTTGAGCTGGTCGAGGATGGGGTTGGCCCAGGGGGGAACGAACTCCTTTGCCACCAGCTCGTGGCTGAGGCGGCCGCCGCTGCCATGGGCCAGGAGGATCTTGCCGGTTCGTGCCACGTTTCTCTTTGCCATAGCCTTCCTTAGCGCGACCCGTATTGATACCAGCCGGCGCAGGTGCCCTCGCTGGAGACCATGCACGGCCCTACCGGGCTCTCGGGGGTGCAGGCCTCGGCGAACAGGGGGCACTCCGGCGGTGTCTTGACTCCCCGCAGGATATCGCCGCACAGGCAGCCCTTGTGCTCCTTGGTAGGCGGAGGGTTGATAGCAAAGGCCTCCTCGGCGTCGAAACGACTGTACTCCGGCCGGAGCTTGAGCCCGCTGGCGGGGATGCACCCCAGCCCGCGCCAGTCGGCGTCGCTGGTCTCGAACACTCGCGATACTAGCTCGCGCGCCAGGGGGTTACCCTCCGGCCGCACCCCTCGGCGATACTGGATCTCCACCTCTGCTCGGCTCTCGGCGATCTGGCGCAGCAGCATCTCGATGCCCTGAAGGACGTCCAACGGCTCGAAGCCGGTGATCACGCAGGGGACGCCGTACTGTTGGGGGATGAACTGGTAGGGCTGCGAGCCAATGACCACGCTCACATGGCCGGGGCAGATGAAGCCGTCGATGCGCACCTCCCCCGCCTGCAGCAGAGCGAGCATGGCGGGCGGGATGAGCTTGTGCACCGAGATCAGGTAGAAGTTCTTGAGCCCCAGCGCCTCGGCCTCCAGGAGGGAGGCGGCGATGGTGGGGATGGTGGTCTCGAATCCCACGGCGAAGAATATGACGGGCCGGCGGGGGTTGTCGCGGGCCATACAGACGGCATCGCGAGGAGAATAGACGACCCGCACGTCGCTGCCATCGGCCTTGACCTGCTGGAGGCTCTGGTAGCTCCCCGGCACCTTCATCATGTCGCCGAAGGTGGCCAGGGTTACCCCCGGCTGCTCGGCCAGGGCGATGGCCTTGTCGATATCGGCGTTGGTGGTGACGCAGACGGGGCAGCCGGGCCCCGAAAGCATGCTCAGCGGCGGCGGCAGGAGGTCGCGAATGCCGTGGCGGAAGATGGCCACGGTGTGGGTGCCACAGACCTCCATCAGGTTCACCGAGCGGCTGGTGATGCGCTCGATCGTCGCCGCCAGCCCGCGGGCGGCGGCAGGGTCGTGGAACTCGCGCACGTAGCGCACCATTAG
>JAIVWR010000033.1:0-10004 GCA_048636435.1 Acidobacteriota bacterium
GCCACGGCGGCCGTCACCGTCCCTGCTGCCTGTGCTCCCAGGTGAGGGACAGCGTACACGATAGCGGTGCGCCTCTCGTCGGACGGCTGCTCGCCGGCGTCAGCCAGGATGAGGGCCGCCCGGCTCACGAGATCGGCCAGGTCGTCGCTCAGGGCGGGCACGGAAGCCTTGGCCAGATCGTCCAGCCCGGCCGGTGGAGACGCCTTAAGCGAGGCCACCAGCTCCTCGTCCTGCAACACGGCGCGAGCCAGGGCTGCCAGGACGTGGGCCTCCTGGCCGGGGTTGGGCCGCAGCCAGACCTGGGCGAAGTCGCACAGCTCGCCCCAGCGGGGCGTGACGACTATCAGGCGAGCGCCGTTGCGCACGACGGCGTCCTTCACTCGCAGGCAGGCCACGTTGTGGCTGGACTCCAGGTCGTCGGCCACCACCAGGATCGTCCTGGCCTTGGCCAGATCGGTCATGTCGGCGGGCAGGATCTCGGTGGCGAAGGCGCGTCGCAGCGATTGGGCCACCGCGTCTGTCACCGCGCCGCCGCTGGAGCCGACGTTGTTGCTTCCAACGACTGCCCGGGCCAGCTTCTGGAGCAGGTAACTCTCCTCGTTGGTGGCAAAGGGCGAGCCCAGGAAGGCGATGGCCTCCGGTCCGTGCTCCTCCCTGATGGCCGCCAGCCGCGATGCGGCCGACTCCATGGCCTGGTCCCAGGAAGCGGCGGCCAGCTCGCCATCCCGGCGGAGCAGGGGTTGGGCCAGGCGGTCGTCGTCCCTGATGGCGTCGTAGTGGAAGCGGCCACGGATGCAGAGCTGATCGTCACTGACCGGATTGGAGGGGTCCGGCCGCACGATGACGGCCCGCCCCTTCTTCACCCCCAGGCTGATAGTGCAGCCAACGCTGCAATAGGCGCAGGCGGTGGGCACCCAGCCCTCGATCTGGCTGGCCGCCCACTTGTTGGGCTTCTCCATGAGCGTGGCCGTAGGGCATACGTTTATGCAGGCGCCGCAGAAGTCACAGTTGGACTCATGGACGGCGCCGCCGGGACCGAAGGCGATATGCGTCTCCCAGCCGCGGTCGGCCAGGGTTATGGCTCCGGTGTGGCGAATCTCATCGCAGGCCCTGACGCAGCGGGTACAGAGGATGCACATCTGAGGGTCGAACTCCAGGAAGGGGTTAGCCCTATCGCCCGGCGGCGGCTCGGTCAGGTAGTAGGTGCGGAGCTCGTCCAGCCAGGGCTCGTAGCCTTTCATGCCCACCATATAGCAGGCGAGCTGGAGGTCGCAGCGGTAGTCCTTGGAGCAAGTGACGCAGCGGTGGGTGACGAGGTTGTCCCGCAGGCAGGTGTCGCCCGGCCTGCAATGAACCACCCGATGACAGGTGAGGCAGCGGTCGGAGTGATTGGCCAGGATGAGGGAGAGGACCGCTCGCCGGGCCGCCACCACCTCGGGCGTGCCGGTGCGCACGATCATGCCGTCGCTGACCCGACTGGTGCACGCTAGCTGGAGGCCGGGCGCTCCCTCGATCTCCACCAGGCACATGCGGCAGCCGCCGTAGGGGGGCAGGCCCTCCAGGTAGCAAAGGCTGGGGACGTAGATGCCCGCCTTGCGCAGGACTTCCAGCAGAGGCGCCCCCTCAAGCGCCTCTATTTGGTTGTCGTCGACGGTGATGGTTGCCACTTCTCGTCCTCACTTCACCGCTACTAGCTCGCCCGGCCTGGGGGCCTTCTTGCCGTTGGGATAGGTGTAGTCGTGGCTTTCAAGGTAGGCCTGGGCCATGCGGGTCAGGGTGTCTTTGTCCCTGTACATGTCGTCGAAGACGTAGACCGCGTCATCGAAGGGCCCGCCCGACTGGATGGCCTCGAAGGGGCAGGCCTCCACGCACAGGCCGCAGAACATACAGAGGCGGAAGTCGATCTCGTAGCGGTCCTTGTTCAGGCTGCCGTCCTCGCGGGGGCTGGTGGCCACCAGGATGCAGCCGTCGGGGCAGGCCTGGGCGCAGGTGCTGCAGCCGGTGCAGCGCTCGTCGAACCAGAGGAGGTTCGTGCGAGCGCGCGGCGGCATGTGGCGCACCTCCTCGGGGTACTGAACGGTGAAAGGCCGCCGGAACAGCTGCCTCAGCGTCATCAACAAGCCCTTGGCGATGCCCAGACCGTACACTATCCCGCTAACCTCTCTGGCTCAGGCGAGCGTTCGTCTCGCAGGAAGGGCGGGAAGAGGGACTCTAGTTCCTTGCGCACGGGGTCGTCCGGCGGCAGGTACTGGGAGAAATCGCCGGAGGGCTCCTCCCACTCGCGCTCGCCGCTGATGCTCATGCGGTCGATCTTCTGCTGAAGAAGCATTAGCCCCTGGAGCAATGACTCCGGCCGGGGTGGGCAGCCGGGCACGTACACGTCGACGGGGATGATCAACCTGACGCCGGGCAGCACGCTGTAGCCGTAGGCGAAAGGCCCGCCGATGTTGGCGCAGCTCCCCATGGAGATCACCCACTTGGGCTCGGCCATCTGGAGGTAGAGCCGCCGCACCACCGGTGCCATCTTCCAGGTGACGGTGCCCGACACGATCATGAAGTCAGCCTGTCGGGGCGAAGGGCGGAACACCTCGGCCCCAAAGCGGGCGATGTCATAGCGCGGGGTGGCGGTGGCGATCATCTCAATGGCGCAGCAGGCCAGGCCGAAGGTGATTGGCCAGAGGGAAGACCTGCGGGCCCAGTTCAGAACGTGGTCAACCGAGGTGATCAGGAGGTTCCGATGAAGGGATTCTTCTAGGTCGTCCAAGCTGTTCTCCAGGAATGGCGGTTCGCTGGGTTATCGTATCACAACGTCCTTAATTGCCACCAGGGGGACTGCCTTGGCCCGACCCCTCTTCATCAGCCTGTCGCCACAGGGGCGATAGGTCCCGCAGCTTGGCGACGATCGGCGGCAGCACCTCCAACAGGCGATCGATCTCTTCCATCGTGTTGTCCTTGCCCACGGTCAGTCGCAGGCTGCCCCGCGCCAGCTCCTCCGATAGGCCCATGGCCACCAGAACGTGGGAAGGCTCCAGCGAGCCGGAGGTGCAGGCCGAGCCGCTGGAGGCGGCGATGCCCTGGAGGTCCAAGGCCATGAGCACCGCCTCTCCCTGCACGAACTGGAAGCAGCAACTGAAGCTGTTGGACAAGCGCCGGCCGGGGTCAAGCGGCCCGGTGATGTGAGTGTGGGGAATGCGGGCCGGCAGTTCGCTCATCAGGCGGTCGCGCAGGGAGCGATAGTGAGCGTTGCGGCTCTCGAACTCGCCGCAGGCCAGCTCCATGGCCTTGGCCAGACCCACAGCGCCAGCCACGTTCTCGGTGCCCGCCCGGCGGTTACGCTCCTGGGAGCCGCCCAGTATCTGGGGCTGGAAGGGCGTGCGACTGCGCACGAAGAGGGCGCCCACCCCCTTGGGCCCGTAGACCTTGTGGCCAGCGATGGTCAGCATGTCCACCCCCAGGCGATCGACGCTGATGTCCAGGGTCCCCACCGCCTGCACGGCGTCGGTGTGGAAGACGGCATGGCGGTTCTTCTCCTTGACGATCCTCGCCGCCCGGGCGATGGGCTCCACGCTGCCCACCTCGTTGTTGGCGTAGATGATGCTCACCAGGATCGTCTCGGCGGTCACCGCCGCCTCCAGAGCGGGCAGGTCGATGAGGCCGTAGCGGTCCACGGGCAGGTAGGTGACCCGAAAGCCTTCCTTCTCCAGCTGCTGCACCGTGTGGAGGACGGCGTGGTGCTCGATGGCGGAGGTGACGATGTGCTGGCCCTGCCTGCCGGCAGGCAGGGCGCGGCGGCTGGCATAGGCAGCACCGCGAATGGCCAGGCTATTGCTCTCGCTGCCGCCGCTGGTGAAGATGACCTCCTGGGGCTTGCAGCCCAGCAGCTCGGCAACCGACCGGCGGGCGGCATCCAGGCCCTTGCGGGCCTCCTGTGCCTCGGCGTACAGGCTGGAAGGGTTGCCCCAGCAGCGGGTAAGATAGGGGAGCATCGCCTCCAGGACGGGCGAGTCTAGAGGGGTGGTGGCAGCGTGATCGAGGTAAATGCGCTCGGCCATGGCGCCGCACAAATGCCTTCGGATGGAACGCCGCCCCGACCTGCCTAGCGGGAGACAAGCATATCGGGGCGGTCCAGCACCGTCAAAGTAGCACGGGGCTAGCTGGCTGTCAAGGAATAAGGGCCATGCCTGCATTTTGGCCACAGGCGGCGCAAAACGGTTGAAAGAAGGTGGTGGCTATGGTAGAATACGCGGTGGCAGGTTTACACAGTAAAATATTTTAATATTCCCTTGTAGAAATGTCTCAGTCACTGTTCGTCATCGAAGACCTCCATGTAAGCGTAGAGGGCAAGGAGATCCTCAAAGGGGTCAACCTAACCGTTGAGCGGGGGGAGGTGCACGCCCTCATGGGGCCCAACGGCTCCGGCAAGAGCACCCTGGCTCACACCCTGCTGGGTGACCCCCGGTTTCAGGTAGCTCAGGGGCGGGTGCTGCTGAAGGGCGAGGATGTCCTTTCGCTGCCGCCCGACGAGCGGGCCCGTAGGGGGATGTTCCTGGCCTTCCAGTACCCTGTGGAGATTCCCGGGGTGAAGGTGCGCCACTTCCTGCGCATGGCGGTCAAGGCCAGCAAGGGCGAGGAGCCCTCGGTCACCGAGTTCCGCAAGCGGCTCTTCGAAAAGATGGCCATGCTGGAGATGAACCGCTCCTTCTCCGAGCGCTACGTCAACGAGGGCTTCTCGGGCGGCGAGAAGAAGCGAAACGAAATCCTTCAGCTGGCCATGCTGGAGCCCGAGATGGCCGTTCTGGACGAGGCCGACTCGGGGCTGGACATCGACGCTCTGCGGGCGGTGGCCAACGGCATCAACAAGCTGACCGGGCCCACCATGGGGATGTTGCTGATCACCCACTACCAGCGCATACTGAACTACATCGACCCTCATTTTGTACACGTTCTCTTCGATGGCCGCATCGTCCGCTCGGGCGGCATGGAGCTGGCTCAGGAGCTGGAGGCCAAGGGCTACGAGTGGATTGCCGGCGAAGCAGTAGCCTAGGTTAGAGGCAGAATGGCTAAGAAGGCTCTAGAAGCCCCCCAAGCCGACTACGCTCAGAAGTACGGCTTCCGCGACAGCGAGAAGCCGCTCTTTCGGGGGCGGCCGGGCCTGTCGCCGGAGGTTGTGAAGGAGATCTCCGGGATGAAGGAGGAGCCCGCCTGGATGCGGGACCTCCGCCTGCGGGCACTGGAGGTCTTCCAGAAGAAGCCTATGCCCACGTGGGGCGGCGACCTGTCTGGCATCAACTTCGACGAGATCTACTACTATGTCAAGCCTACCGACCGCCAGGCGCGCAACTGGGACGACGTCCCTCAATACATCAAGCGAACGTTCGACAAGCTGGGCATCCCCCAGGCTGAGCGCGAGTTCCTGGCTGGCGTGGGCGCTCAATACGACTCGGAGGTCGTCTATCACAACCTGCGTGAGGAGCTGGCGAAGCAGGGGGTGCTGTTCCTGGACACCGACAGCGCCCTGCGGGAGCATCCCGAGCTGTTCCAGGAGTACTTCGGCACGGTGGTGCCGCTGGCCGACAACAAGTTCGCTGCCCTCAACTCGGCGGTGTGGAGCGGCGGTAGCTTCATCTACATACCCGAGGGCGTTCGGGTGGACGTTCCGCTCCAGGCTTACTTCCGTATGAACGCCGAGAAGCTGGGCCAGTTCGAGCGCACCCTGATCATCGCCGAGCGGGGCAGCTATCTGCACTACGTGGAGGGCTGCACCGCCCCCATCTATAGCGCCGACTCCCTCCATGCGGCGGTGGTGGAGGTCATCATCAAGCCGGGAGCCCGCGTGCGCTACACCACCATCCAGAACTGGTCCACCAACGTCTACAACCTGGTGACGAAGCGGGCGGTGGCCTACCAGGACTCGATCATGGAGTGGGTGGACGGCAACCTGGGCAGCAAGGTCAACATGAAGTACCCCGCCGTCTTCCTCATGGAGCCGGGGGCGCACGGTGAGATGCTTTCCCTGGCCTTCGCCGGCAAGGGCCAGCATCAGGACGCCGGCGCCAAGATGGTGCACGTCGCCCCCCACACCTCCTCGGTCGTCGTCTCCAAGTCCATCAGCAAGGACGGCGGTCGCAGCAGCTACCGCGGCCTGGTAAAGGCCTACCCGGGCAGCGTGGGAGCGAAGGCGAGCGTCCGCTGCGACGCCCTGGTCCTGGACGATGACTCCCGCTCCGATACCTACCCCTACATGGAGATCGAGGAGGAGCAGGTAAGCATCAGCCACGAGGCGACGGTCAGCAAGATCGCCGCCGAGCAGCTCTTCTATCTGATGAGCCGCGGGCTTAGCGAGACGGAGGCGGCGACGCTGATCGTCAGCGGCTTCATCGAGCCTGTCGTCAAGGAGCTGCCAATGGAGTATGCGGTGGAGTTGAACCGCCTCATCCAGCTCCAGATGGAGGGGGCCGTCGGCTAGGCCGGGGATGGCCTTTCCCCCACCAAGCCTGGCGCTAGACAGAGAGGCGGGCATCTCCCTCGCCCCAGGGAACCGGTAGCGACGCTCGCTCCTGAGCAAGAGGAATTGTGCCGTTGACGTCGATCATGAAACAGGCGGCGAAGGGGTTCTCCCGCCAGGTAGTGGAGAAGCTATCCTCCCTCCATAGCGAGCCGCCCTGGCTGCGCCAGCGTCGTCTGGAGGCCTGGCGGGTCTACGAGGCCACGCCCATGCCCACGCTTCAGGACGAGGACTGGCGGCGCACCGATATCAGCGCCCTCGCTCTCGACGAGCTCCTGCCTTTCGCCGAAGCACCCTACCCTCAGGCGGACAGCATAGCCCAGCTGCCCCAGGAGCTCCGCGCCTTGCTGGACAAGGGCCGGCCGGAGGGCGGCCTCCTGGTTCAGCACGACTCGCAGGTGGTTCACGTCTCGCTGGCAGAGGAGGCAGCGAAGCAAGGGGTCATCTTCGCCAGCCTGGAGGAAGCCGTCCGCGAACAGCCGGAGCTGGTGGAGCGCTACTTCATGACCCGCTGCCTGCCTCCACAGCACGGCAAGTTCGCCGCTCTCCACGGGGCGCTGTGGAGCGGCGGCGCCTTCGTCTATGTGCCTAAGGGGGTGGAGGTGGCTCTGCCCTTGCGGACCTGTCACTGGCTGGCGAGGCCGGGGCTGGCCGTCTTCCCCCACACCCTCATCGTGCTGGAGGTGGGGAGCAAGCTCACCTTCATCGCCGAGCAGTTCTCGCCGGAGCTGGACGGCCAAGCCCTCTACTGCGGTGCCACCGAGGTCTATCTGGGAGAGGGGACGCAGCTCCGCCACATCTCGGTGCAGCAACTGGGGCGGCAGGTGTACAACCTGGGGGCGCAGCGTCACCTGCTGGAGAGAGACAGCAGGCTGGACTCCCTGATCATCGGCCTTGGGGGAGAGGTCACCAAGTTCTTCGTGGAGAGCGTGCTGGAAGGCCCCGGGGCCAACGCCCAGATGCGGGGTGTGGTCTTCGGCGGCGATGACCAGCACTTCGACCACCAGACGTTGCAGGAGCACATCGCCGCTGACTGCTCCAGCGATCTGTTGTTCAAGGTGGTGGTCAAGGACCAGGCCATGTCGGTGCACCTGGGTATCGTGCGGGTGCATCGCGATGCGCGCGGCACCGATGCCTCCCAGACGGTGCGCAACCTCATCCTCAGCGAGGGGGCCAAGGCCCACCCCATCCTGCCGCTGGAGATCGAGGCCAGCGACATCAGACGCTGCAGCCACGCGGCGACCGTGGGCCAGGTCGACGAGAACCAGCTCTTCTACCTGATGAGCCGTGGCCTCAGCCGCCGGGACGCCCAGAAGCTCATCGTGGATGGCTTCTTCGAGCCCGTTCTGGAGGCGATCCCCCTGCCCTCCATCCAGCATAGGCTGCGGCAGGCGGTCGATGAGAAGCTGGCGTTAGCGACGCCATGAGCGACTTCATCAAGGTAGCGGAGACAAGCGAGATCCCGGTGGGAAGGGTGAAGGTGGTGGTGGTGGGCGATAGGCGTATCGCCTTGTGCAACGTGGACGGGGAGTTCTTCGCCATCGATGACCTCTGCACGCACGACGGCGGCTCCCTGGATCAAGGCGAACTGCAGAGCGACGTCATCGAGTGCCCCCGCCACGGCGCCCGCTTCAACGTCAGGACGGGCAAGGTGCTGGCCCTGCCCGCCGTCAAGCCCCTCAACACCTATCCCCTCAGGATGGAGGGCAGCGAGATCCAGGTAGCTGTGCCATGAAGCCGGCGAGGACGGTGTTCGACGTGCAGGCCATCCGGCGGGATTTCCCCATCCTTGGTCGCCAGGTGCATGGCAAGCCGCTGGTCTACTTGGACAACGCCGCCACCACTCAGAAGCCCCGAGCCGTCATCGACGCGCTGGTCCACTTCTACGAACACCAGAACGCCAACATCCACAGGGCCATCCACACGCTGGGCGAGGAGGCCACCGCCGCCTATGAGGAGACGCGGGCCAAGGTCTCTCGGTTCATCAATGCGCCTCGGCCGGAGAACATCGTCTTCACCCGCAGCACCACCGAGGCCCTGAATCTGGTGGCCTATGCTTGGGGTCGGGCCAACGTGAAGGAGGGGGACGAGATCGTCCTCACCCAGATGGAGCACCACAGCAACATGGTTCCGTGGCAGCGCCTGGCCCAGGAGGTGGGAGCCACCGTCAAGTACATCGGCGTCACCGATGAGGGGACCCTCGACCTGGACGGGCTGGACGACATTATCACTGAGAAGACGAAGCTGGTGAGCGTGACCCAGGTCTCCAATGCCTTCGGCACCATCAATGCCCTGGGCCAGATCATCGCGGCAGCCCATCGGCGGGGCGCCCTGGCGGTGGTGGACGGGGCCCAGAGCGTGCCTCACATGCCGGTGGACGTTCAGGCGATGGACTGCGACTTCCTGGCCTTTTCCGCTCACAAGATGCTGGGCCCCACGGGGGTCGGCGCCCTCTACGCCCGCTGCGAGCTGCTGGAGGCGATGGAGCCCTTCCAGAGCGGCGGGGAGATGATCAGCCGCGTGCGCCTGGAGGGTGCCACCTGGAACGAAGTGCCCTGGAAGTTCGAGGCGGGCACCCCCAACATCGCCGATGTCATCGCTTTCAGCGCCGCCCTGGACTACCTCTCGGCCCTGGGCATGGACAACGTCCGTGCCCACGAGCAGGAGCTGACTGCCTACGCCCTGAGCCGTCTTCGCCAACTGGAGGACGTCATTACTTACGGCCCCCAGGACACCTCCCAGCGGGGCGGCGTAGTATCCTTCAACTACCCGGACATCCATGCTCACGATGTGGGGACGATCCTGGACCGGCAGGGTGTGGCTATCAGGGCCGGCCACCACTGTGCTCAGCCGCTGATGCGGCGCTTCGATATAGCCGGCACCGCCCGCGCCAGCTTCTACATCTACAATACCCTGGAGGAGGTGGATGCACTCATCGAGGGTATTGAGAAAGCGAGAGCCTTCTTCGGCCATGCCCCTGGATAGAGACGTGGAGCTGGATGAGCTCTATCGGGAGATCATCCTCGACCACTATCGCAGCCCCCGCAATCGCGGCTCCCTCGACCAGCCCAGCGCCACCAGCGAGGGCGACAATCCCCTCTGCGGCGACGAGGTGAGGGTCGATCTGGACATTCGCGACGGCCGCGTCTCCGACGTGCGCTTTGAGGCCAAAGGCTGCTCTATAAGCCAGGCCTCGGCCTCCATGATGACCGAGGCCGTAAAGGGCCTCAGCCTGGAGGAAGTGGATTCCCTGTTCGAGACGTTTAAGGGCATGATGTACGGCTCCGACGAGGTGGATGTGGAGGCTCTGGGCGACCTGGAGGCCCTTCAGGGGGTGCGCAAGTTCCCGGTGCGGGTCAAGTGCGCCACCCTGCCTTGGAACACCCTCCAGGAGGCGCTGGAGGAGTTCGGCAAAGGCCGGGGCTAGCTCACGGCCGGTGACCGGCCCGAGAGGACGTAGACACAGAGCAGGGCTGAAGCCCTCGACTTCTTCCGGCCT
>JAIVWR010000034.1:0-9768 GCA_048636435.1 Acidobacteriota bacterium
GCCTCTGTCAGGCCAAAATGGTGGGCGATCTCGTGCTTGATGACCCGCCCGACGCGCTCCCTGACCTCATCGTCGCTGCGACACAGCCTCTCGATAGGGCGCTGGTAGACGAATATGCGATCGGGCAGCGCCAAATGATAGCCGCGCGTCCTCCTTGTGTGGGGAATGCCGACGTAGAGACCCAAAAGCGTCGCGCCCGGAGGGACGCGCGCCGACCGCAGCTCCTGAGGGCTGGGCCAGTCTCTGACCTCGATGTCAATGTTGGCCAGCTTGTCGAGGAAGCGCTGAGGTAGAGCCTCCACCGCTTCCACAACCAGTTCCTCGAAACGCTGCTTGTCCATCACAGCTAACCCCAGCGGGCAGGAAGCCGAAACGCCGTCAAACTTGGCAGAACGACGTGGACGACTATATCATCCACGGCGGCCGGCGTCCACACGGCAGGAGGGCCGGGGTCTTGCCAAGATGGGCAAAACATGTAAGATAGATAGCAGGCCGCCGAGGTGGTGGAATAGGTAGACACGCCGTCTTGAGGGGGCGGTGCTCGAAAGGGCGTAGGGGTTCAAATCCCCTCCTCGGCACCAGAAAGGCGTAGAGAGCGGAAGTGGCTCAGTGGTAGAGCACCTCCTTGCCAAGGAGGAGGTCGCGGGTTCGAATCCCGTCTTCCGCTCCAGGGCGACGTAGCCAAGTGGTTAAGGCAGGGGTCTGCAAAACCCTGATCGGCGGTTCGAATCCGCCCGTCGCCTCCAACAGAGCGATGCCAACTCAGAACATCGGCACCTGCCCGGGTTCTGAGTTTTGCATTCTGCAGCAAGGACCACTGGCGCAGAAGGCCGGGGCCTGTTATGTAGAGTGCCGAGGTGGCGGAATTGGTAGACGCAGCGGACTTAAAATCCGCTGAGCCGCTAGGCTCGTGCGGGTTCGAATCCCGCCCTCGGCACCAGGGGTATCGCGGTAGCCTTGCCTCAAGGAGCCTCCACTGCTATACTAGCGTCCGACTTGCTCATGACCAACGTTGCTACTGAGTACGAGACCGTAATCGGCCTCGAGGTGCACGCTCAGCTCCTCACCAAGAGCAAGATGTACTGTCCCTGCAGAGCCGATTACGCGGACTCTCCCCCCAACACCCACGTCTGCCCCGTCTGCCTGGGGATGCCCGGCGTTCTCCCGGTCATCAACCGGCAGGCGGTGGAGTACACGATCATGACCGCGCTCGCCCTCAACTGTCAGATCGCTGAGGTTTCCCGCTTCGATCGCAAGAACTACCCCTACCCGGACCTGATGAAAGGCTACCAGATCTCTCAGTACGACATGCCCTTCTCGCACGATGGCTGGCTGGAGATCGACGCGGACGGCGAGGTGAAACGAATTGGCATCACCCGCGTCCATCTGGAGGAGGATGTTGCTCGCCTGGTTCACGTTCAGAACGAGGCGGGGGAGACGTACAGCCTGGTGGACGTCAATCGTGCCGGCGTGCCCCTGATGGAGATCGTCGGCGAGCCCGACCTGCGCTCGCCGGAGGACGCCCGCCAGTATTTGGTGAAGCTGCGCCAGATCCTCCAGTACCTGGGGGTGAGCACGGCCAGCATGGAGGAAGGCCAGTTTCGTTGCGATGCCAACGTAAGCATCCGCCCACGGGGTAGCCAGGAGTTGCTGGGCAAGGTGGAAGTGAAGAACATGAACAGCTTCCGGGCCGTCTACAGGGCCCTGGCCTACGAAGTGGAGCGGCAGCGACAGGTGGTGGAGACAGGCGACCGCATCGAGCAGGAGACGCGCGGCTGGGTCGAGGAGGAAGGACGCACGGTCTCGCAAAGAAGCAAGGAGTACGCCCACGACTACCGCTACTTCCCCGAACCAGACCTGCCGCCCCTAACCATCGCCCGCGAGTGGGTGGAGGATATCCGCGCCCGCATGCCGGAGCTGCCCGAGGCTAAGAAGGAGCGCTTCCTCCGCTGCTACGGCCTTACGGAGTACGAGGTGAACCTCCTGACGGAGACACGTGCGAAGGCCGAGTTCTTCGAGGCGTGCCTGGCCACGCTGGAAGGTGAGGGGGAGACGAGGGTCAGGCAACGGACCAAGGCGATCAGCAACTGGATGCTGGGCGACTTCGCCCGTCTGCTCAACGCCGCCAACGTGGAGATCGGCGACGCCCTGGTGAAGCCGGATCAGATCGCCGAGATGCTGGACATGATGGACAGTGGTGTCATTAGCGGTAAGATCGCCAAGACGGTGTTCGAGGAGATGTTCCAAACAGGAAAATCGCCCCGCCAGATCGTGGACGAGGCGGGTCTGACTCAGATCAGCGCCTCGGATCAGTTGGCGGAAGCAGTGGAAAAGGTACTTGCGGCCAACGCCAAGGCAGTGAGAGACTATCAGTCAGGGAAGGAAGGAGCACTACGGTTTCTGGTGGGGCAGGTGATGCGAGAGACGCGCGGTCGCGCCAATCCGGACCTGGCGAACCAGATCTTGCGGGAGAAGTTGGCGGCGGGCGGATGAAACTTTTGTGGTTAAGTTGCGTTATTAGATAAAGAGAATGAATCGCCTCCGAGACGCTGATTTCCTTAAGTGGCTATACCCGGGCATGCACATCAAGCGCTGGCTAGCGCTGATGATGCTCGGGGTGGTCATAATGGGGTTGGGGATCGCCTACATCCTGCGAGAGGCCTACGTCTCTTACACGTTCCCCTCCTCCATCTACTATCTGACCCTCCAGTTCATCCCCCGCTTCTGGCGTGGCATCATGTTCATGGGGGCCAGCGTCGGCCTTGTCCTCTTCGCCCTGTGGCACCTCAACAGCTCTCTCCTATCGGCTGTCCTCCCCCGCAAGCGCGATTCGAGCCTGGTGAACATCATCTGGGGCAAGCGCTACCTGCGGCGGGGACCGAAGATCGTCGCCATCGGCGGCGGGACGGGGCTTTCCATCCTGCTGCGCGGCCTTAAGCAGTACACCGGCAACCTGATAGCCATAGTCACGGTGGCCGACGACGGCGGCAGCTCTGGCAGGCTGCGCCGCGAGCTGGGCATCCAGCCGCCGGGCGACTTGCGCAACTGCATCGCCGCCCTGGCCGACGCCGAGCCGCTAATGACCAGGCTCTTCCAGTATCGCTTCTCCGACGGTTCCGACTTGGCCGGCCACAGCTTTGGCAACCTGTTTATCGTGGCCATGAGCGGTGTGCTGGGCAACTTCGAGGAGGCCATCAAGCAGACCAGCCGCGTCCTGGCGGTGCGCGGCCAGATCGTCCCCTCCACCCTGGTCGATGTGACCCTGGAGGCCAAGACAGAGAATGAGGAGACCATTCAGGGCGAGGCCAACATTAGCAAGAGCTCCACCCGCATCAAGGAAGTGCGTCTCCAGCCGCCCAACCCTCAGGCCTGTCCAGAGGCGATCCGGGCCATCCTGGAGGCAGACGTGATCGTGGTGGGGCCGGGCAGCCTGCTAACCAGCGTCCTGCCCAACCTGCTGGTGGACGGCATAAAGCGAGCGATCAAGGCCTCCTCCGCCCAGAAGGTGTACGTGTGCAACGTAGCCACCCAGCCCGGTGAGACCGATGGCTTCAACGTGGTCGATCACGTGCGGGTCCTGGAGAGCCACGTGGGCAAGGGTCTCTTCCGCCACGTGCTGGTGAACAGCAACATCGAAAACGGGCTGCCCGAGACACGGCGGTCGCAGCCAGTGCGGATCGACGGAAGAGATTCTCTGAGAACGCACCTCATTCTGGCCGATGTGGTCAGCGAGGAGAACCGGTACCATCACGACTCCAAGAAGCTGGGAGATGCCTTGATTCGTTTGTACTACGACCGCAATCACCTGAACCAGACTCTGGCAGCGGAGGAGGAAGCGGCGGAGGCCAAGGTGGCCAGCGCTGTCGAGTAACCGAGAGCGCGACCTACCCCCAGGGAGCGAAGGCGACAAGACATGGAGTTCAAAGACTATCTCAGCATCGTCCAGATCATCATCTCTCTGACCTTGATCCTCATCGTTCTCGCCCAGGCGTCGGGAGAAGGGGGATTCACCACACGGGCAAGCTCCATCGTCCGCACTCGCCGCGGTGTGGAGAAGACCCTTTTCCAGCTGACAATAATCCTAGTGGCTATCTTTCTCCTCATTTCAGCCGTGAGTGTGCGTGCCGGCCTCTAGGCCGACGCTCTCTCCGGGTCATGGGCGCCCCACGAGAAACTGGAGCCTTCATCTCCCCTGCCTCTAAGGCGTCCCAGGAGGCACGCCAGTGAGCAGACGCTCCCGTTGGCCGCTGTTGGCCGTCCTGGTGCTGGCCATCGTCGGCCTATCGGCCCTGTGGTACGCCACCAGAGAGGGGGCAGGACCGGAGGGGCCCGCCCATGGCGGGCGCTACGTGGAGGCGATAGTGGGAAGCCCCCTGCGCGTCAATCCCCTTTACACGGCGTTCAATGACGTGGACAAGGACCTGGCTACCCTTGTCTTCTCCGGCCTCACCACGCTGGGCCCTGACGGGACGGTCTTGCCCGACCTGGCCGAGAGCTGGGAGGTCAGCCCCGACGCTCGCGTCTACACCTTTCATCTGCGTCAGGACATCACCTGGCACGATGGCACAGCCTTCACGGCTGACGACGTCATCTTCACCTGGAGTGCTCTCAACGACCCGGACTTTAAGGGCGAACCATCGCTGGGGCAGTTCTGGCAGCAGGTAGGGTGCTCCAAGCAGGACGATTTCACGGTCGTCTGCGAGCTGCCTGAGCCGTTCGCTCCCTTCCTTGCCCACACCACCATCGGCATCCTGCCTCGACACCGCCTGGATGGTTTGAGCGCCGAAGCGCTGTTTATCGCCCCCTTCAATGAGCAACCTATAGGTACAGGGCCCTTCGTCCTCAGGAGCCTCGACAGCCAGACGGCTCTTCTGGAAAGCAACCCCACTTATCATTGGAGCGAGCCCGTAATCGCCGAGATAGAGCTCCGTTTCTTCTCCGACTACCGTTCAGCCGCTTCCGCTCTTCAGGATGGGGAAGTGCAGGGTCTTTTCCTGAGCCCAGAAGCCAGCCCTGACATCCTGGAGCAACTGAAACAAGACAAAAGGCTGCAGCGTCTGGCCAGCCGCCGCAACAGCTACACGCTTCTCTATCTCAACACCCGCATGCCCCCGCTCGACGACAGATCGGTGCGCCAAGCCCTCCTCTACGCCCTGGACCGCGAGGCCATCGTCGCCGACAGGCTGGACGGAAGAGCCCAGCTTGCCGATAATCCTATCGTCCCCGGCACGTGGGCCTACAGCGACGACATCAGGAGCTACCAGCACGACCTCGAGAAGGCGCGTTCGCTGCTGGCGGAGAGCGGCTGGCGGATCAACTCGCGGGGGGTGCTGCAGAAGGAGGGCCGGGAGCTGCGCCTGGACCTGCTGACCGACAACGACCCCGAGCGAGTGGCCATTGCCAAGGAGATAGCGGACCAACTCAGAGAGGTTGGGGTGGATATCAACCTGCAATCGCAGGCAGGCAGCGACCTGGTGCAGGACTTCCTCCTGCCCCGCCGCTTCCAAGCGGTCATCTACGGCTGGGATCAGGGATATGACCCCGACCCCTATCCGGCCTGGCATAGCTCGCAGGTGCACGAGCGAGGATTCAACCTGGCTGGCTACGCCGACCAATCCGTGGACCGAATCCTCAGCGAGGCGCGCCAGACCAGCGATGTGGAAGAGCGCAAGGCGCTCTACAGGGAGTTCCAGCAGATCTTCGCCGAGAAGGTGCCCAGCATCCTCCTCTTCTATCCCGTCTACAACTACTTCGTCGACAAGGAGGTGAGAGGGATCACCCTGGGCGTCCTGTTCGAGCCCGCCTCTCGCTTCGCCAACGTCCACCAGTGGTACGGCACGGCGAAGGGCAGCGGCTCCTAGTCGAGCCCCCGATACCATGGCGAACCCCATCATCACCCTGACCACTGACTTCGGCCTGGAGGACCCCTACGTGGCCGCCATGAAGGGGGTCATCCTCACCATCAGCCCAGAGGCCGCCATCGTGGACATTAGCCACGCCGTCCGCGCCCAGGCCATCGAGCAGGGGGCCTTCCTGCTGGCGTCCGCCTGGCCCTACTTCCCCCGCGGCTCCATCCACGTGGGGGTGGTCGACCCGGGCGTGGGGACGGAGCGACAGGCCCTGGCCGTGCGAACGCCGGCCGCCACCTTCGTGGGGCCGGACAACGGCCTGCTCTCGCCCGCCCTGCCCGACGAGGTGCGAGAAGCGGCCTGGGGCCACGACCAGCCTGTGCCCGTCAGGCTTCCGGAGGGCTATCGAGCCGTCTCCCTCACCAACGAGGCCTACTTTCGTCGGCCCGTGAGCAGCACCTTCCACGGCCGCGATATCTTCGCCCCCGTGGCCGCCCACATCTCGCTGGGCGTGCCGCTGGAGGAGCTGGGCCCACCGGTAGAGGAAGTGCTAGCCCTGGCACCCTTTCGCGCCCCCCGTCAGCCTGATGGCAGCCTCAGGGGCCGCGTGATTCACATCGATGTCTTCGGCAACCTGGTGACCGACATCCGCTGCGAAGACCTGCCAGGCGAAAGGCCAACGGTGGAGGTGGCCGGCCGCCGCATTGTAGGCCTCAGCCTCACGTACCAGGAGGGCGCCGAGATCCTGGCGGTCGTTGGCAGCGGCGGCTATCTGGAGATGGCGGCGCCCAAAGCAAGCGCCGCTGAGCTGCTGGGAGCGGCCTTGGGGATGCCTGTGCTCGTACGGCCCCAGAACGGCTAGGGCTGGAGCAACACGGGGATCTGAACCACGTGGATGGGGCTGCCGTCGGCGGCGCTCAATTCGAACACCTGCACGCACCCCGGCCCCGCGGCAATGGTCCTGAAGGCGATATCCGCCGCGAAGGGAGCGGAGAATTCGGTCACCTCCAGCGTGGACGGGGGAATGCGCCCCTCAGCGGGCAGAGGAGGGACTTTCTCCTCAGCCACGGGCTCGCCGGTGGCGTCGTAGATGGCCACCTGTACGCCCGCATTCTCGAAGCCAATGCCAACGCCCCAGCCGCGCACGTGAGCAGGGCTGGTGAGGGCCTGGTCCTCTTGAGGCTCTTCGACTACCATGATGTCCGGACTGGCGGGGTCAGGGTTCTCGGGACACACGTTGAGCACAGGGGTAGGGGTAGACGTAGGGCTGGGCGTCGGAGTCACTATCGGCGTCAAGACGGGCGGAGGCGTCGGTGTGGGCGTGACGGTAGTGAACTGCAGGCCGATGTCGGAGGGAACCTCTTCGTCCTCTTCTACACAGGCTAGGAAGAGGAGAGGCAAAACCAGGGCGAGGGCCAGCGCCGCCAGCCATCGAGAGAAGACAACACCCCTCAGCATCAGCGACCAGTTCTCCGCATCTCACATAGTATAACACCTCAACAGCGATTGAGGTTGCCCTGGCAGCCGTGCTAGAATCAGCGCGCCTGCCGGGCAGGAGCAGAGATCATGCGATTGGTGTTCATGGGCACTCCCGAGTTCGCCCTTCCCAGCCTGCGTGCGCTGGTGGAAGGAGGGTACGACATTGTGGGCGTGTACACCCGCCCCGATCGTCTCGCGGGGCGAGGGCGCGCCCTGACGCCGCCCGCCGTAAAGACCGCCGCGCTCGACTACGGACTGCCCGTCTTCCAGCCGCCCGGCCTGCGCCGACCGGAGGCGGTGGAGGAACTGGCCTCCCTCAAGCCCGACGTCATCGTGGTGTGCGCCTTCGGGGTGATCCTCCGCCAGCCGGTGCTAGACACCCCTGCCAAGGGTGTGCTGAATGTCCACCCGTCTCTTCTGCCTCGCCACCGCGGCGCCTCGCCCATCGCGGCAGCTATCCTGGCGGGCGACGAGCAGACGGGAGTGACGATCATGCTCCTGGACCCTGGAATGGACACCGGCCCCATCCTCAGCCAGCGGGCGGTGTCCGTCTCGCCCCAGGATACCAGCGGCAGCCTCGGCGAGAGGCTGGCGGAGGTCGGAGCCGAGCTGCTGCTGGAGGTTCTGCCCCGCTGGCTGGCCGATGAGATAGAGCCGCAACCGCAGGACGATTCGCTGGCCACCCACTCGGCCCTCTTGAGCAAGGAGGACGGAGAGATCGACTGGAATCTGCCAGCAATCGATATCTGGCGGCGGGTGCGGGCCTTCAACCCCTGGCCGGGGGCGTCCACGACGCTGGAGGGGCAGACCCTGCGCATCTGGGAAGCCTGGCCCCTATCGGTTGGCGGCGCGGAAGAGCCGGGGACGGTCTTGTCTCTGAGCGCCGAGCAAAGGCAGATGCTGCCGCCAGAAGTAGGCGAAAAAGAAACCCTCGCCGTTCAGACGGGCGAGGGCCTGCTAGCGATCCTGCGACTGCAACGAGCAGGACGCCGCTCCCTTACGGCAGCCGAATTCGTGCGGGGACAGCGAAACCTCTCCGGCCGCCGGCTGGGCCCATAGGGCGCGGGCCGGCTATCCTTCCCCGCGCTCTCTCTTCCCCTCCCCGCGCTCTCTCCTCCCCTCCCCGCGCTCTCTCTCCCCCTCCTCCGCTTCTGCCTTCTCTTCCTCGGCTCCCTCTTCTGGCACTTCAGCGCCTTCCTCGAGCTCTTCCTCGACCTCTTCCTCCACCTCCTCGATCAGGCGTGGTGCCGCCACCTTTGCCACGACTAGCTCGGGCTCGGCCAGAACGGTGACGTCCGGACTCACCTCCAGGTCCTTCAGATGGACGGCGTCGTCGATCTCCTCCAGGCCCGAGACATCCACCTCGAGGAGGGGAGGCAAGTCGCCGGGCAGTCCCTCCATAGTGACGACATTGACGCTCTGCAGGAGGATGCCCTGGTAGTCGCTAACCGCCGGGGCCTCGCCCACGATGACCAGAGGCACTTCGATCCTGATCTTCTCCTTGAGCGATACCTGATAGAAATCGACATGCAGGAACTCGTCGGTGATGGGGTTGCGCTGAACGGTGCGCATGAAGACCGGCCGTCGCTCCTTCTCGCCCTCTACGTGGAGCTGGAGCATGGTGTTGCGGCCAGCCACACGAATGGTTCGGGTCAGGTCGGGCGTGAGCACCTGCACGGCCTGGGAGGGGATGCCGTGACCGTAGATGTTGGCCGGTGTTATGCCCTCCCGACGCAGCGTCTTGACCTTCTTGCCCAGGATGCTTCGGGGCGCTACCGCCAGCTCGATCTGGGTTGCTGCCTGTGTCATCTATGCCACCTCGCTTGTGACGGCTTCCACCTTATCAGATAGCCGGCGCTCAATCAAGGCCATGTGCTCAAGGCGGCAAGAGACGCTCTGCCAGCCCTCCGGCCGCCAGAGCACCCGTAACACTCATGGGTGATCTGGCGTCTTCTTATCTCGGAAGGCAAGGCAGCCGCCGTTTTCGTCCTGCAATCCATCCACCGCCTTGCCGTTCATCAAGGGGAGGGGAAAAATGATGTCGATAGGCTACTCTTCGCTGACCTTTTCTGGTCCTTGCCCCCATTGTGATAGCCCTCTGTTCGAGCTGTCCGACATGTGGGGGCCCTTCTATGCGTGCGAAGACTGTGGCTACGAGTTCAGCCCTCTGGTGCTAGGGTCGGACCGCGCTCAGCCACAAGGCGAGCCCGCCTTCGCTGGCAGCCTCTGGCTGAACGACGACAACAGCTCGCAACAGCTCTTGCACACGGCCTGCGCGGCGTAAGACCCCTGACGCTGTCCCTCTGATAATCCGCATGGCGACACCACTCTGGGTGTCACCCATGTTTCTGAACGTGATCAGGCGACCTCTCCTGGCAACTATCGCCCGGCGCGGGCCCTGGGTACATAGATGACCCCCTCCTCGCGGTCGCCCACGGCC
>JAIVWR010000035.1:0-9688 GCA_048636435.1 Acidobacteriota bacterium
CCTCTACAATAGATAAGGCTTGGTCTACTGTTCCCTCCAGTTCCTCCATCTCGGCGATCAGGTCCTCAAGGAGTAGGAGAGCCTCTGTGTCACCGGTGGCCTCCAGCGCCGTTTGCGCCTCGGCCAGGTCCTGGTGGAGGCCTGTTCGGCCCAGCGTGGTCGCCTCCAGGAGACGGGGATCCGGTACAAACGCTCCAGAGATGAGGCCAATGCCCTCCAAGTAGAAGTTGGAGCGGGCGCTCTCCAGGGCGATGGCGGCTTGGGATCTGTGCTCCAGCGACTTCAGCCGCGATTGATGATCGCGAGCGCTCCAAACCGCCACCACCGAGATGGCGGCCAGGAGCAGGACGAACAGCACAAGGGTTGCGGCCATCCGCCCTCGAGCCGATCTCAAAGGAAACATCGTAGGTACTGATCCTCCTTCAGGATAAGGCCTGACCTCGGCCAGTTTCTCAAGGAGGATGCAGCGCCGGGGGCCGTTCGGCCTTGGCGGGATGTACTGGGGGAATGCCCAGCAAGCCCGTTGTGAGGCGACTGCGCGCCTTCAGCTGGAAGCCGCGTTTGCCGTTGGCTCCACTACTTAGGACGCTGGGACGATGAATCAGTTACAGGCGTACGTCCTCAGCATTCTTCGGATCTTTTCGCCCGTTTTCTAACGGAGAGCCCGCGCTCCTGCTGGCCAACGCCATTGTGTGGTTCGTGGTGGCGATGCGCCGGGGGTAGACCCGCCGAGGGACGGGCCTAAGCGCTTTCGTAAAGCGCGGGTCGGGGGTTCGAATCCCTTCCCCGGCTCCAAGCTTGTGTCCGCGGGCTTCCTACAAGCGCGGTAGCACTAGGGTCGGCATTCTTTCCCGCAAATACTCGCCTAGCGCTCGCCTGTACTTTGGGCCGCTCTCCTTGACCAGCGGGTGACCACTGCTTGCGTGCCAGAACTCGGTCTTGATTCCTGTCTCAGCGAGGATTTCGTAGATCCTGTGGCTAGAGAAGTTGTTGGTCTCACGACAGAGTTGCACCACGTCTGGAAGAGTCATGTGGAGAGCATAAACACCGGCCGTCTTTTGGATCTTGTAGTCGCGCGGCTCCAGAAATGTCGTGGGCCAGAGCTCTCGAATAGCGTACCAGTAGTTCAGCAGTATCTTGCCCACGTCCTCGTCGCTCAGCCGTTTAATAAACGCGTCCTTGAGGGCGGACTCCATCGAAGCCACCATCGTGTGCTGGCCGATGAGTTGGTTGGACACAGCCTTGTGGCCGGCAACCTTCACCTTCTGGAACCAGGGGCTGTCGGGGGTGTTGCGGAGAAGGTCGCAGAGCTTTGCCGCCCTGGCCCGCAAATAGCTCCGTTCCCCTTCCTTACTCAGGATCGCGGCCCCCTCCAGTTCCCACATCCGGAGGAGATGATGATCGACCATATCGGTCGGCACTCCCTTATGCCGGGTATTTATGATGTGAAAGTGCCGCATCTCCTCATAGCTGTCGATTCCTTCCACGATGGTTACCGGCAGAAAGTAGTCCTTGGCCCGCTCCACAGAATCCTTGTTGAAAGCATACTCAAGGCCGTAGAGTCGATGCTGGCCATCCACCACCCACAGAGTGACAGACTGGGGGATCGCCAGCACACCCGGTTGCGGCACCCCATCGTTGACTTTGTCGACATAGGTCTCCGGCTGGAACTCGGCTCGGTTCGGCTGACGAATACACAGAAGGATAGAGATGGGCAGTATGCCCTCCTCATGCTGGATGAAGGCTGAAACTTGCTTGAGTCTCGCCTTCATTAGAGGTCGCTGATATCCTCTGGGATTGTCCTCCCGAAAGTAGTCCACCCGGCACTGCTGCAGCAACTGGCTAACGGGAACGACGGTTAGGTACAGGTTCACCCTTCCCTCTTTCTGCTGGAAGCGAAGAGCCTGCACCTTGAAGGCTACAGGGTTGCGGTTGAAAGCATCCTTGAGAGCGCCTACAACCCGAGAAATGATGCGGCCGCCGTTGTTCGCCATGGCGTTCTCCTTGAAGCCCAGAGAATCTCAAGGCGCCGACGGCCTAGGCATCGGTATGGGGGATACTCTGCCCCATCCGCTAGGCCCAAGGATGCTCGCCAGGTGTCAAGGAGGCCAGTTGATAGGCAGCAACCGAGGCTTACTTAAATATTAAGGAGTCTCCATCCGTTGTCAATACTTCCCCGACAATTTCTCGCCATTCCGTTGATCTCTTGGCGAGCGGGCTAGCGAGTCCCTGTCATCACGATGACCTCTGTAATGCCCCCAGCCTCCGTGGCCGCCATCCAGGCAGCGGACTTGCGGCTGTCCTTGCTCCAGACCGCCACGCGGACTTTCATCCCCGCCTCATCCACGTCAAAGGTGAGTTCCGTGGTCCACCCTTGGAACTTATCGTTGTAGAAGTCGAAGACCTGATCGGCCGAATCATTGGTCTCGAAGGCCCTGTAGCGCATGTTCCCCCTGAACTTGTGCGGTTCGAGGGGCTCCTCGCCGAGCAGCGCTATGGGGAAAGTACCACGGTTGCCGGTCTTGACGTCTTCGGCGTCTGGGTACTTATCGATCTCCGGCGCGTCCTCCTCGCAGCCGACGGCCAGCAGGAGGAAGGCGGCAGCGACCAGCGTTACCAGTGGCAGGAGCCAAGTTCGGAGTCTCATGTGACACCCCCTGAAGATCACACCGCGGACGGTCAGAGGGATTATAACCCCTGCCGCGAGCGCCAACAACCGTCACGCTGGCCAGCGCCCATCATCACCGTGACGATTGTGGAGCAATAGCAGCCTACGGCGATCTTCCCAGCTGGAATGGAAAGAGGCCCTGGCTATGTCGCCCGGGGCCTCCCCATCTCTCGACGGCCACTCCTCACCCTATGGCTGGCGCTTATCCGCCAGGGGCGGTTTGCGGCACCATGTTGCTCTTGGCTTCTGCTACTGGCGAGCTCCCATGGCAACGACCACGCTAGTCGTTCCCTCGTCCTCGAAGGCCGCCAGCCAAGCGGCGGTATTCCCGTCGTCCTTGCTCCAGACCACCACCTCGCCCTTCTGGCCCAACTCCTCCATGCTGAACTTCCATTCCTCTTTCCAGCCCTTGAACTCCTTCTTGTAGAAGTCGAGGACCTTCTCAGGGGAGTCGCTGGTCTCGTACATGGTGTACTGGACAGCGCCGTAGTCCTCGGGCTCGAGGCCCCCATCGCCGACCATGGGAATGGGAAAGGCCCCTGCTCCGGTGAACGTACCGCTGAAAACCTCCTCGGCTCCGGGATAGGTGGAAATGTCTGGTAGCTCGCCTCCATCGCTGGGGCCGGGCACCTCCGGGGTCTCCTCGGCGGCGACCGTAGGCGTGGTACCTGGCGCCTCCTCCTCATCATCCCCCCCACAGGCGACCGCCAGGACGAGGACGGCAGCGGCGATGACGGCCGTCAGGACAAGAACAAACCTCAGCGGGAACTTCATGGTGCACCTCCTAATAGCGCCAGTCGATCAGGTCGCAGGGATCATACCGCCCAGGGAGACGATTGGCAATGGCTGTTTTCCCTTGCGAACGCAAAGGTTCGGGGAAGAGGGTGTGAAGGGCAAAGCCTAGCCTGCCCTGGCCATGGCCTTGTTTTGCAGATACGGGTGGATGAGGGCAGCCACCTAGCCCTTCCGGATGAGGCCGATGAAGTTGGCTTCTCCAACGTTGCGGCTAGAGCTGTGGGTGCTCGTGCATGGCCTTGAGGCGCTGCCAGCGCCGCTCGATCTCCGCCTCCAAGGCTTCAAGCTGAGGGGCATACTGAGGCTCGAGCAGGTGTCTGGCCTTGCCCATCGGGCTCAGCCAGTCGCGGACATCAACGTGATGGCGCGCCCTGTCGGGGTCGTAGGTGAGCTTGGTGATGCCCTTCTCCACCTCATACAGGGGGAAGAAACGGCAGTTGACAGCGGCCTCCAGGATCTTCACGCCGGCGCGATCCTCGCTGCGCCAGTTGAGAGGGCAGGCGATGAGGACCTTGCCGTAGACCAGCCCTTCGTTCTTGGCGTACCACTGGGCCTTGGCCGCCTTCTTCACCAAGTCATCGGGGAAGGCCTCTGTGCCCGTGAACACGTAGGGAATGTGGCAGGCAGCCAGGATCTGGGGCGTGTCGCGATGGTGAAACGCCTTGCCAGCCTGAGCCGGACCGACGTGGCTGGTGGTGGTCATGTGGCCCAGGGGCGTGGAGTAGCTGAGCTGGCTGCCGGTGTTCATGTAGCCCTGATTGTCGTACTCCAGGATGATCATCTTGTGGTTGCGGATGGCGGCGCCCAGGGCAGCACCTATGCCGATGTCCATGCCGCCGTCGCCGCTGATCATGACGAAGGTGATGTCTTCACCGGCCGGCAGATCGCCCCGGCGCTGGCGCTCCTGGAACATCTCCACCAGGCCGGACAGGGTAGCCGCTCCGTTCTGGAAGAGGTTGTGAATATAGGTCACGCGATGGTTGCTGAAGGGGTAGCCGCTGGTGACGATCTCGGCGCAACCGGTGTGATTGACGATGACGACGTCGCCCTCAATGCCCCTGAAGAACAGGTTGAGGGCGGGCAGGATACCGCAGCCGGGGCAGGCGCCGTGGCCGGGGGCGATACGCTTGGCCTGCACGGGTAGCTGCCAGCGCGCAATGGGCTTTACCTTGAGCTCTCCCGTCTCTTCGTTGCGGCTGACCTGCACCAGGCCGGGCGACACCTCCTCCTTGGTGAGGGGCGGCAGCACCTGCATTGGCGGCTTATTCGGATCGCCGGGGGTGACGCCGTGGTAGTCGAAGCGCGTCTCGACCTGCCCCGTTTCGGCTGCCTTCAGGGCGAGGTTGAAGAACTCCTCGGCGTCCTCGGCGTAGAAGTCCTTGCCCCCCAAGCCGTAGATGCGGGTGAGGCAGAGGGTACGATTCTGGGGGTCCTCCTGGATGGCTGCCTTCACCTCGTGGGAGAGGGGGCCGCCTTGAGCACCATAGGAGTCGCCCCGCTCGCCGATAACCAGGGCCTTGATGCCCCTCAGGGCCTGTCTCACTTCCTCGGCCGGGAAGGGGCGCAGCACATCAAGACTGACGACGCCCACGCGCTGGCCCTTCTGGCGCAAGCGGTCGGCCACGTCCTTGGCCGTCTCGGCGGCCGAATTGAGAAGGAGGATAGCCACCTCGGCGTCATCCATCTTGTAGAGGTCGAGGAACGAGTAGCGCCGTCCGCTGATCCGGGCATACTCCTCGAAGACCTGGGGAATGACTTCGCGGGCAGCGTCCATAGCCAGCTTCAACTGGTACTTGGTGTTGATCAGGTCGGGGTCGTTCATGTAGGCGCCGAAGGTGATGGGGTGACGAGGGTCCAAGGCGTGGGGAAACTCGGGCTGCCGCCCGACGAAGTCCACCACTGCCTCATCGTTCTCGAAGTAGTGTACGCGCCGCTTCTGGTGGCTCGTGAAGAAGCCGTCGTAGGCCACGATGACCGGCAGGCGAACCTTGGGGTGCTCGCCGATACGCACGGCCACGATGTTCATGTCGTAGACGGCCTGGGGTTCGCGAGCCAGGAGGATGATCCAGCCGGTGGTCAGGGCATAGTAGAGGTCGGAGTGGTCGCAGCGGATGTCCAGGGGGCCGCTGACCGTGCGATTCACGAGCTGTAGGAGCATAGGGAAGCGGCTGCTCGACTGAACGGGGAGCTGCTCCAGAGAGTAGAGGAAGCCCTGGGAGGCGGTGGCGTTGAAGACGCGCCCGCCGCCGCTGGTGGCGCCGTAGCAGATGCCAGCGGCGCTATGCTCGCCGTCGGAGGGGACCATGCGGATCTCGTGCTCCCCCTCCGCCTTCATCTCGTCCAGGAACTCGGCGACCTCGGTGGAGGGCGTGATGGGGTAGTAGCCCATCAGGTGAAAGTTAATCTGCTTGGCCGCGCGGGCGGCCATCTCGTTGCCGGTGCGGAAGTCCACCTTTTGGGCGAGCTTCGCCTTTTCTTCGCCGACTAACTGAGCCATGATTTCCCTCCTTGCGCGATCAGCCTAGAGTCACCTGGAGCGGCTACTTGCCCTGTTCGGGGTTGGGAAACAGGGCCACACTATGAGCCTCGGCGTAGCCCTCCGTCTCCCGTATCTCCACAAGGGCATCCGTGGGGCAGGCCTCGATGCACTTCAGACAACCCTTGCAGTAACGGTAGTCGATGCCAACGAGGCGCGCCGCAACCTTGCCATTGTCTTTGGTGTAGGTCTCCCAGACAAAGCAGTAGTCTGGGCAGACGATGTCGCAAAGGCCGCAGTGGACGCACTTCTCCAGATCTAGGGCAGGCAGAAAGCCCTGGCGGGAGGCCGATAGGTCCTTAGTGACGCTGTTGCCCGGGTTGGTAACCATGCCACCCCAGGGAGCGTTGAGGTAGCCATAAGCCGGTTGGGGACGAGCAACGCCGGTCGCCCACTCCCCTTCCAGCGGGAATGTCTCCAGGCGGAGTTCGTCGTAGCCCCGCTGGAAGGCTTGCATGTTAGCTTCCAGCAGGTGGGGGTAGTGACGCCCGAAGGTCTCGCGAATCGAGGCTTTCACCGCCTCGGGGTCGATGAAGTCGACGGCACGGGTCACCGCCCCCAGCATCGCCATGTTTGGACGGCTCTTTTCAGCCACGGCGATGCCATGAGCGTCGACTACGCCGACGGTGCCGCCCGGCAGCCCGAGGCGCTCCTTCATCTCCCCGGGCGAGGCGACGCTGTTCACGATGATGATCCCATCCGATCGCAGGCCCAGGGCGACCTTCTCGCGACCGATGAGCGCCTCGTGGAAGACCGCTATCAGGTGGGGCCGCTCGACGGGGCTGTTGGTGCGCACTGTCTGGTCGGGGCTGCAGAAGCGGATGTAGGACTTCAGGAGCGTGCCCTTTTTCTCGGAGCCGTAGGAGGAGAAGTGGGAGCCATTGAGACCCAGGCGCAAGACCCCGGTCTCGGCCAGAACCTGGCCGGCCAGGTGAGCACCCAGTCCGCCGATGGACTCCAGACGAATGCCGTAGAACCCGTCCTCATCCAAGTTTTTCGGCAGGGCAGCGACCATATGCAGACCTCCTCGTGGGGCACAGGCAAGCGCCGGCCTTGTCAAGATTGAAGAGAAATGCCTTCACGTATCCATGATAGCGTAAGACCACCTTACAGGACAGATTGATCTTCACAATGATCTAGATAGGCAATACCTCTCTGCCGTTACAGTCGATAGCCCGCGCCAATGATGCCACGAACGGCGGGTAGATGCAGCTGCGGGCTGCCTGATGGGCCTAAGCATTGTCTGACTAGCAACGCGATGGGAACTATCCGCCCAGGCACCCTACCGCGTACCAGCCAGGACTACGGTGGCGATGACGGCGTTGGTAGCACCATCGATCACCAGCACATCAGCGGTCAGCGAACGGGCGACGTAGATGCGGTTGGTGACGGCATTAACTGCCAAGCCCCGAGGGGAACTTCCGACAGCCACGGTTGCAATCACAGCATTGCTGTCGCCGTCCAAAACGGAAATGATGTCGCTATTGGCCTCCGCCACGTAGATGCGCCCGGTGGCTGGGTTCAGGGCGAGGCTGCTCGGCATGCCGCCCAGCTTGACGCTCGCGATCAGAGCGTTCGTTGAGCCGTCGATGACGGCGACACTGCCGGCCGCTCCGTCGGCTACATAGATGCGGTTCGTCTCCGGGCTCACCGCTAGAGCGATTGGCAGCTCGCCCACGCTCACTTTGGCGACAACGGTGTTACTCTCCCCGTCGATTACCGAGATTTCGGGGCTGCCATAGGTAGCCACGTAGATGCGATTGGTGCTGGGGTTGACCGCCATCGCCACCGGGTTCTGGCCGATGGCCAGGGTGGCGACGACGGCGTTGGTCTCGGCGTCGATGACCGAGAGCGTGCCCTCGAAGTCGGCTACGTAGACACGGCCGGCGTCAGGGTTGACGGCCAGGGCGATGGGACTATGGCCCAGAGCGATGGATGCGCTAATGCTGTTGGTGGTGCCGTCGATGACCCAGAGCTTGGCGACGCGATTTGCCACGTAGATTCGATTGCTGCTCTGGTCAACGGCGATGGCGTGGGGGAAGAGGCCAGCGGGCAGCGTGCCCACGACGGAGTTGCTGGCGCCGTCGATGACGGATATGGCGTCAGGTGACTCGCTGGCCACGTATATGCGGTTGCTGCTGCTATCGACGGCCAGGGGTGCGGGCACGGCGAAAGCAGACGAGGCGACCGGAGTGACCGTGCCGTCCGATCGCGCTATCCCCTTTTCGCCGGCGCAGGCGGATAGGAGGGCCACCAGGACCACGAGCAATACGAGGTCAGTGAGCCGAGCATGCGGGCCGCGCCTTCTGGCGATTCGTCTTTGTGACATGGACAAGCCTTCCGTTGGGTGGCACTGACTATGACAATAATAGCATGGGGCAAGACCGGGGCTGGAGGAGCCCATCAGAAGGGCATCCACGACCATAGGACAAGCCGCACGACGCATCGCCACCCAGTGGCCGCCGGATACCTCGCCCTGCGAGGGGGCAAGTGGATCAGCCGCTAACCCGGTCAGAGTCCTTGTCGCTCGATGCCAAGCAGGGCATAATGTCTTGGGTGAGAGGGTAGCTGTTTTCAGGCGGGGAGATGAGCAAGCTCGGCGACAAGATCCGCAAGGCGAGACGTCTGGAGTTGGGGGCTATCGGCTTTAGGGCGGTGGCTGCTCGCCCCGACGCTCCGTCGATGCTCCTGATGGTGCACGGGCCAGCCTCGAGCATACGTCCTCCCGACGACCTGGCAGGCCTGGGCGTGGACGCTGTTCTCCTGTCCCTCTCAAATCCCCAGGCGGACATGAGCCAGTTGGCCAAATGGGCCAAGAAGGCGAGCGGTGTGCCCTGCGGCGCCCAGGTGATGGCCGCCAGCGGCAAGATTGTGGCCGCTCTGAGGGAGGCGGGAGCCGACTTCCTGGTCTTCGATGCCGAGTCCACCAGCGCGGAAGCCCTTCTGGAGACAGAGATCGGCTACGTCCTCGCCCTCTCCGGCGAACCGACCGATTCGCTCCTGAGGACGTTGGACACCATTCGCCTGGACGGCCTCTGGGTCGATGATTGGCGGGGGCCACTGACGGTACATCGCCAGATGGAGCTCCGTCGCGTGCATCTTCTTTCCCGCACGCCCTTGTTTGCTCCCGTTCGACCGGACATCGGCCCCGCCGAGCTGGAGTGTCTGCGGGACGCCGGCGTGGTGGCCGTTGCCGTAAACGGGATGGAGGCCGGCGCCTGGCAGCAGCTGGGCGACTTGCGCCAGGCGATCGATGGGCTACCGGCCAGGGCACGTCGGCGCGAGGAGAGGCCGGACGTAGTGCTGCCCCTTGGGCGGGAGCTGGCCCCTCAGGCCGAAGAGGAAGAGGAAGACGAGGAGTTCCCGCCCGAGTGATTGCCTGAGTTCGATGTAGTGGCCATGCCGCAGTAGGCGCGAGCAGGGCAAGTTCAAGGGGCTCTGGCTGCAGGTCAGGGCTTTTGTTGTTTGCGGGGGAAGCCCCCTGCTATAATGCGATAGCAAATCCTGGCAAACCTTCAGATTAGCCATGGCTAAGACCCAGAAACCGTTGATGGAGGCACAGGCTGTGAGCACCCCGATGCCATCGGGGCGCTACCAGCGCATCGTGGTCAAGATCGGCACCAACGTTCTCACTGCGGGCACCGACCGCCTGGACCTAGAGGTGATGTCGTCGCTGGTGGGGCAGGTGG
>JAIVWR010000036.1:0-9609 GCA_048636435.1 Acidobacteriota bacterium
ATGGCGACACCGGCACCAACATGTATCTCACCATGCGCTCCACGCTCGAGGAGGCGTATCGCGCCGATGGCGATAGCGCGGGTGCGGTGCTGGCGGCGATGTCCAAGGGGGCGCTGATGGGCGCGCGCGGCAACTCCGGCGTCATCTTGTCGCAGATTATTCGCGGCCTGGCCAGCGCCGCTGAGGAGCGCCAGCATCTGGATGCCCGAGGCCTTGCGGCCGGCCTGACTGAGGCGGCGGCTACCGCTTACAAGGCCGTCAGCCAGCCGGTGGAGGGCACCATTCTCACCGTGATGCGAGAGGCGGCGGTTGCTGCTGAAGGCGAGGCTCAGAGGGATGAGCGGGACATCCTGGCGGTTGTGGCTTCGGCCACCGAGGCGGCCCGCGAGGCGGTGGCCAAGACCCCCACCCTTCTGCCGGTGCTGGCCGAGGCGGGGGTGGTGGACGCCGGCGGTCAGGGCCTCTACGTAATGCTGGAGGGCTTCCTGCGCTACCTCAAGGGTGAGGAGGAGATTCCGGCAGGCCCGCTGGTGGCCCGCGAGGAGATCGAGCGCGATTGGCTTACGGTGACCAGCCAGATGCACCAGGTGGGCGAGTCCCTTTACGGCTACTGCACCGAGTTCCTGGTCTGCGGCCAGAATCTGCGCAGCGATGACATCCAGAGGCGGATGGTGGAACTGGGCGACTCGGTGCTGGTAGTGGGCGACGAGAGTCTGCTGCGGGTGCACGTCCACACTGACGATCCCGGCGCCGCCATGAGCTACTGCACCGCCCTGGGCTCCATCGATCAGGTGAAGGTGGACAACATCCAGGCGCAGGCTGAGGAGTTCCTGGCCGTACATCAGCGACAGAAGGTTGCCGCTCCGCCTGCGGACATTGCCACGGTGGTGGTGGTGGCTGGCGAGGGCATGGAGCGGGTGTTCCAGAGCATGGGAGCCACTGCTATCGTGGGGGGTGGCCCCACAATGAACCCTAGCACTCGCGAGCTCCTGGAAGCTATTGAACGGTGCCCCGCGGATCGCGTGGTGCTTGTGCCCAACGATAAGAACATCGTCATGGCGGCGGAACAGGCGCTCCCCATGAGCCCCAAAGAGGTGCGCGTTGTCAAGACGACCAGCGTGCCACAAGGGGTGGCCGCTCTCCTGGCCTTCAGCCCGGACGAGGATCTGGAGGCGAACGTCGAAGCTATGGAGGAGGCCAAGGCGGGCGTTCGCACGGTGGAGGTGACGCGGGCTATTCGCACCACGAGTATTGGCGGGCTGCGCATTCGGGAGGGTCAGTGTGTAGCGGTGGTCGATGGGGAGCTGAAGGTGGCTCGAAAGACTCCCGAGGCAGCGGTGAAGACTGCCCTGGGCCACCTGCCCATGGAGGAAGTCAGCCTGATCACCCTCTACTATGGCGCCGATACCCGCGAGGCGGAGGCGCAAGCATTAGCCCGCGAGCTGCGTCGCCTCCATCCTCAGCAGGACGTGGAGGTTGTCTATGGCGGCCAGCCCCACTACTACTACATCGTCTCGGCGGAGTAAGGCTTGTCAAGGTCCGCCAGCAACGCCAGAACTCGCTCCCGTATCTGGTCTCTGATGAGCCGTACCTTCTCCAGAGGTTGGCCCTGGGTGTCCTCTAGACCCCAGCTCTCAGAAGGATGAAAGCCCGCCGGACAGCTCTCCATCACGTCGCAGCCCATTGCTATGATCCTGTCGGCCTGCTGGATCGTCTGCTGGGTCAGGGGCTTGGGCCGTTGGGCGCTGATGTCGATGCTCAGTTCGGCCATGGCGGCGATGGCAGTGCGGCTCACCGACGTGGCGGGCCGTGTTCCCGCCGACATGGCCACCAGGCGGCCGGCAGAGAAATGATTGAAGAAGGCCTCGGCCATCTGGCTGCGGCCGCTATTGCCAACGCAGACGAACAGAACTCGCCTCATCCCACTTGATGACAGTGTAGCAGGGGGCGCTTTTGCGGGGCAGGTGCCGTTGGTATACTACGCAGCGGAGGTTTAGGGCTTGGCGCGCAAAGTAGCCATAGTGACTGACACCACTGCTGACCTGACGCCAGAAATGGTTGAAGAGCTGGGTGTCACCATCGTGCCCCTGCAGGTTATCTTCGGCAATGAGGCCTATCGGGAAGGGGTGGAGATCACCACCGAAGAGTTCTACGAGCGGCTGGTCAAGAGCCGCCAGTTGCCCACGACCTCTGCCCCCTCGGTGGGCGACTTCCAGGAGGTCTACGAGCGGTTGCTGGAGGAGGTCGATTCCATAGTCTCCATCCACATCGGGGCGAAGCTCTCGGCCACCATAGAGGCCGCTCAGACTGCAAGGCAATCGCTGGCCAAGCCCGAGCGCATCGAGATAGTCGATTCTCAGGCGGTCTCTGTGGAAATCGCCTTCGTGGTCATGGAGGCAGTGGAGGCTGCTCGCGCCGGCGCCAAGCTGGCTGAGGTGAAGGCGGCAGCCGAGAGCGCTGTTCCGAAGACCCAGGTGCGGTTCATGCTGGATACGCTGGAGTACGTGCGTCGCGGCGGGCGTATTGGCCGCGCCCGCGCCTACATGGGAACGCTCCTCAGGATCAAACCGATCCTTTCGTTCCGCGAGGGCGAGCTTTATCCGGAGGAGCGGGTGCGCACGCGGGCGCGTGGTCTGGAGCGCATAATTCAGTGGGCCGTCAGGCACCAGAAGGTGAAACGGGCTGCCGTAGGTTACTCTACTACTCTCGACGAGGCGGAGAGCATCAGGGAGAGGCTGGCGATGGCCTTCCCCAATGTCAAGGTGTACCTGGTACGATTCGGGCCTGTTCTTGGCACCCATGGAGGACCTGGCAACGTAGGCGTTGGCATCATGAAAGGAGAGTAATCGGAGGTTGGCCGAAGCGGCGATAGACAACCTGCGCAAGGTTCTGGAGCTGGAGCGAGCCAAGGGCTTTGCCGATAGCGCCGTCGTGGGGGGGCTGGACGCTTATCTGCGGCGCTCCTCCCAGAGCCAGGTGCCGCTCTCGAATCGGCACCTGACGGCAGCGATGCGCTCCCTTCCTGTCGGCGGCTACGCCTCCTTGCCTTCGTCGGAGCGCCGCCGCTGGCTGGAGGGACTTCTGGCGATCATGGATGATCGCTCTGCTGGCGCCGGTGCATCGCCCGGGGTCAGGCCAAAGACGGTTGCCTCTTCCGCACGGCCAGCAGCCAGCGGTGCTAAGAAGAGGACGAGGCCCGTTGCGACCAGGCGGGCCGTGCAGACAGTCGGGCAAGCCTCACTCGATTCGTCGATCACCGCTCTCAAGGGCGTGAGCCGGACCACTTTGTCGCGCTTCGCTCGCCTGGGCGTGGAGACCATACGCGATTTGCTCTTTCACTTTCCCCATCGGTATAACGACTTCGCCAACATTCGTCCCATATCGCAGCTCGTTGTGGGCGAGGAGCAGACAGTGCTGGCCACGGTATGGTCGGCAGCGGAGACGACTATCGGCCGCCGCTCGAAGGGCACCGAGGCCATCGTGGGCGACGAGACGGGCACTCTTCGGGTCATCTGGTGGGGGCAGCGCTACATCGCCCGCCAGCTTCGCTCGGGGGCGCGGGTGGCCCTCAGCGGCAAGGTCAGCGTCTATCGCGGCCAGCGGCAGATGGAGTCGCCCGAATACGAGTCCCTGGCCAGCGACGACCTCATCCACACCGGCCGCTTGGTGCCCGTCTATCCTCTCACCAAGGGCCTGTGGCCGCGCGTCGTCCGCCGGTTGGTCAGGGAGGCCCTGGACAACTTCGCCGATAGTGTTCCCGACCCTATGCCGCCGGAGCTGAAGGAGCGCCTGCGCCTCTGGCCGCTGCCCTACGCCTTGCGCCAGATGCACTACCCTGACTCCGTGGAGACAGCGCAGATGGCCCGTCGCTGCCTGGCCTTCCAGGAGCTTCTGATCATTCAGTTGGGCGTCCTCAAGCGCCGCCGGGCCTGGCAGGAGAGCGGTAGGGCCTACCCGCTGGCTCTGTCGCAGGAGGCCCTCGATAGCTTCCTATCCTCCCTCGCCTTCACGCTCACCCAGGCGCAGAGGCGGGTCATGGGGGAAATGGCAGCCGATATCGGCCGCGAGGTGCCCATGAGCCGCCTGCTCCAGGGCGATGTAGGCAGCGGCAAGACGGTGGTGGCTACTGCTGGCCTCCTGGCTGCTGTTGCCAGCGGCTGTCAGGGGGCGATGATGGCTCCCACCGAGATCCTGGCCGAGCAGCACTACCGCACCATCTGCGCCCTCCTTGGCAACGGCGGGGAGCGTATCTTGGATGACGGTGTGTTCCAATCACCGTACATGGAGAAGCCCCTGCGGGTTGTCCTTCTCATTGGTAGCCTGCGGGGCAAGGAGAAGGCAGCGGTCCAGGAGGCCATCGCCCGCGGCGAGGTGGACATCGCCATCGGCACTCACGCCCTTATCCAGGCGGAGGTCGCCTTTCCCCGCCTGGGCCTGGTGGTGGTCGACGAGCAGCACCGCTTCGGGGTGATGCAGCGGGCCGCCCTGCGAGCTAAGGGCCTGTCACCACACGTGCTGGTGATGACCGCCACGCCCATCCCCCGAACCCTCGCTCTGACCGTCTACGGCGACCTGGACATCTCCCTCATCGACGAGATGCCGCCCGGGCGCAAGGTGGTGAAGACGATCCGCGCCCTCCCTCACGAGCGGGACGAGGTCCATGGGTTCGTGCGGGAAGAGGTGGCCAAGGGTCGCCAGGCGTACATTATTTGCCCCCTGGTGGAGGAATCGGAGGCGATTGCCGCGAAGGCGGCGGTGCAGGAGTACGAGCACCTGGCCCGCGATGTCTTTCCCGACCTGCGCCTGGGCCTGGTGCACGGCCGCCTCGCGTCCGCCGAGCGAGAGACGGAGATGCGAGCATTCCGTGACGGCGACCTGGACATCCTGGTGGCCACTGCTGTTGTGGAGGTCGGCATCGACGTCGCTAACGCGACCATAATGCTGGTGGAGGGCGCGGACCGCTTCGGGCTCTCGCAGCTTCACCAGTTTCGCGGTCGGGTGGGCCGCGGCGAGCACCAAAGCTACTGCATTCTCCTGGCGGAGAATCCATCGGAGGAGGCCCAGGAGCGACTAAGCCTCATGGAGAGCATCTACGACGGCTTCCGCTTAGCCGAAGAGGACCTGCGTCTGCGTGGCCCCGGCGAGTACTTCGGCACCCGCCAGACGGGCATGCCCGACCTGAAGGTGGCCCGCTTGTCGGACATTGACCTCATCGAGAAGGCGCGGGCCGAGGCCGCTCGCCTTCTGGAGGCAGACCCTTCGCTGGCTCTGCCAGAGCATCGCTTGCTGGAGCGTCAGGTGTCGCATCTGTGGGAACGGATTACGGCGGAGGTAAGCTGAGACGATGCTGATCAAGCACGAGATCGCCCGCCTGGTTGCGGACGCCGCCGCCAGAGCTCTTGAGGAGGGGGACCTGCCGCCGCTGGCCCTGCCAGAGGTGACGGTGGAGCACCCGGCGCGGGAAGAGCACGGCGACTATGCCGCCAGTCTCCCCATGAAGCTGGCCCGGGCCGCCCGCTCTGACCCCCTGGCTGTCGCCGAGGTCATCGCCAAGCACATCCGGCCCAGCGATGCCATCGCCGAGGTGGTGGTGGCCCCGCCCGGCTTCATCAACTTTCGCCTAAGCGATGCCTGGCTGGCCCGCCAGGTAGGCGCCGTCCTCGCCGAGGGCGAGCGCTTCGGCGATGTGCCCTTGGGCCAGGACCAGCGCTTCCAGGTGGAGTTCGTCAGCGCGAATCCGGTGGGCCCTCTGCACGTGGGTAACGGTCGTGGGCTGGCCATCGGCGATACGCTGGCCAGCGTGCTGGCGGCCGCCGGCTACGCGGTGGAGCGGGAGTACCTGGTGAACGATGCGGGCACTCAGACCGAGACCTTCGCCAGCACGCTATACGCTCGCTATCAGCGACTCTTCGGTCGGGAGGTGGACATCCCCGAGGGGGGCTATCCTGGCCACTACGTGGTGGAACTGGCCGAGGAGCTAAAGGCGGAGCACGGCGAGGCCTTTCTGAGGCCACCGGGCGAACCCTGGCCGCCCGAGCTGCACGACGTGGGCGTGGCCAAGATGCTGGCGGTCATCCGCAGCGACCTGGCGGCCATCGGCGTGAACTATGACGCGTGGTTCAGCGAGAAGAGTCTCTACGCTTCCGCCGGGCCCTATGAGCGGGCGATGGAGCTTCTGCGGGAGAAGGGCGTGGTGGCTGAGAAGGAAGGGGCGATCTGGTTCACGTCGTCGGCGCTGGGGGAGGACAAGGACAACGTGCTGGTGCGCTCTACGGGCTCCCCCACCTACTTCGCCTCCGACATCGCCTACCACTACGATAAGTTCCTGCTGCGCGGCTTCCAACGGGTGATCGACGTTTGGGGCGCCGATCACCAGGGCCACGTGCCCCGCATGCAGGCCGCCGTGGTTGCTCTGGGCGTCGAGCCCGAGCGGCTGGACATCATCATCTACCAGTTGGTCACTTTGCGGCGGGGCGCGGAGATCGTCCGGCTCTCCAAGCGTACGGGCGAGATCATCATGCTGCGCGAGCTGGTGGAGGAAGTCGGCGCCGACGCCTGTCGTTTCTTCTTCCTGGCTCGCTCCGCTGATTCCCACATGGACTTCGACCTGGAGCTGGCCAAGGAGCAGAGCGCCGAGAACCCGGTGTACTACGTGCAGTATGCCCACGCCCGCATCGCCGGCATCCTGGGGCACGCCGTCGAGGAGGGGGTCGAGTACGCGGACGGCGACCTGGCGCTCTTGAGCCACCCGGCGGAGCTGGCCCTCATCCGCAGGATGCTGCTCTTGCCGGAGGTGGTGGAGGGGGTGGCGTGCACTCTAGAGCCCCACCACCTGCCCCACTACGCCCTCGAGCTGGCTACCGCCTTCCACGACTTCTACGAGAAGTGCCGGGTGGTCTCGGATGACGTGCCCCTGTCGAAGGCGCGGCTGAAGCTGGTGGCGGCCTGCAAGGTGGCTCTGGCCCGCACACTGGGCCTGATGGGCGTGTCGGCGCCGGAGCGGATGTAGCGACTGCTGCCTTGTCGCCGCTTCCGCCGCATGCTAGTATTCCGTTAACCCACCTTTGCGAGGTTGCGAGCTCATGACCAAGAGGGATCGTGTATTTGCGGGCATCCGTTGTACGGGTCGTCAGCATCTGGGTAACTACCTGGGGGCGATCCAGAACTTTGTCGCTCTGCAGGAGGAGTATGACTGCGTCTACTCCGCCGTCGATATTCATACCATCACCACTCCCTGGGAGCCGGGCGAGCTACGGGAGAACGTGTGGGAGACCGTGCTCGACCTGCTGGCCGCCGGCATCGACCCGGAGCGCACCATCCTGTATGTGCAGTCGCACGTGCCTGAGGTGCTAGAGCTGGCCATGTTCCTGGGCATGATCACCCCCCTGGGCTGGCTGACCCGTGTCACTACGTTCAAGGACAAGGTGCGCCTCCACCCTGATCACGTGAACTATGGGCTGGTGGGCTATCCCGTCCTGATGACCGCCGATATCATTCTCTACAAGGCGACCAGGGTGCCGGTGGGCGAGGACCAGCAGCCTCACCTAGAGCTGGCGCGGGAGATCGCTCGCCGGTTCAATCGCCTGTTCGGGGAGACCTTCCCCGAGCCCCACGCCAAGCTCACGGAGGCGCCGGTGGTGCTGGGCCTGGACGGCGTCAACAAGATGAGCAAGAGCCTGGGCAACCACATTGAGCTGGTCGCTACGCCAGAGGAGACGGTGCAGCGGGTGATGACCGCCGTTACCGACCCCCAGCGAACGCATCGCCACATCCCCGGTCGGCCCGAGGTGTGCAACGTCTACAGCCTCCATCACCACTTCAACCCGGACCAGGTGGAGGTTGTCTATGAGGAGTGCACCACCGCCAAGCGGGGCTGCGTTGAGTGTAAGCAGCAACTGGCCGACGGTATTAATCGCGTGCTTGCGCCGTTCCGAGAGCGGCGACAGGAATTGGTCAGCCGTCCCGACTACGTGAAGGAGGCGCTGGCCGACGGGGCTGCCCGCGCCCGCGTCATCGCCAGGGAGACCCTGGCCGAGGTGCGGGACAAGATGGGACTACCTGCACCCTATGGCCACTGATCTCCCCTCGTCCAGTAGCGGCAAGACTCCCCTGGAAGTGGCCCGTCTCTGCGCTCGCGAAGGCGAGCGGATTGTCATGGCCGCCTTCGGTGGTCTGCAGGAGGTGCGGGTCAAAGGGCGGGGCAACCTCGTCACGGCGGCCGACCTGGCCTCGGAGCGGGCCATCCACGAGATCCTGGCGGCCGAGTACCCCGACCACTCGGTGCTTTCGGAGGAGACGGCGGCCAGCGTTGAGGGCGAGGAGTGGATGTGGGTGGTGGACCCTCTCGACGGCACCCACAACTTCGCGCGCGGCATCCCCTTCTTCTGCATCAACATCGCGCTGTGCTATCGAGAGGAGCCGCTGGTGGGGCTCACCTTCGAGCCGCTTCGCGGAGAGGAGTTCTGGGCCCAGAAGGGCGAGGGGGCGTTCGTGAACGGCGAGCGGATGCAGGTCTCGCAGGCGGAGAGCGTGTGGGCGTCGCTGGTGGGGGTGGGCCTGGGCTACGACGAGCGGAGGGCGGGTCGGATGCTGGCCCTGCTGCACGAGGTTTGGCCGGAGGTACAGAGCATGCGGATCACGGGGAGCGCTGCTCTGGGGCTGGCCTACGCTGCCTGCGGTCGGTTCGACCTGTTCGTCCATCATATGCTGTTCCCCTGGGACAGCGCGGCGGGCATTCTGCTGGTGCGAGAGGCGGGCGGCGTCATCAGCGACCGGGACGGCGGGCCGGTGAGCATCCGGAGCGAGGGGGCCATCGCCGGGGCGCCGGGGGCGCACGCGGACTTCCTGCGGCTGGCGGCGGGCAGGCCCTGGCGGTAGGGGCCCTAATTGTAACCTATGTGGGCGCTTGCCTTGCCCACACTCGCGGCTGCGAGTAGGATGGGGAGCGCTACTAGCAGCGCCAAAGGCACAAGGGGGTGTAGGCTTCATGGCAAAGCGACAGAAGCAAGAGTGGAAGGCCAGGCTTGACAGCACCAGGGGCATGGCCCAATGGATAACCATCTATCAAGCGTACAACGCTGTCTACAAGCTGACCGAATTGGCCCTTCTGCCCCATGGCCTTTCTCTTCCCCAGCTCCATCTCCTGAGCATCCTGAAAGGCGCGGGGGAAACCCTCACCACCGGCGAGATAAGCCGGGCAATGGTCAGGCAAAGCCAGACAATGACCGGAGTGCTGGACAGGCTGGAGGAGCCAGGCCTGGTAGAAAGGGTCTTTGACAGGCGCGACCGCCGCAAGACCTGGGTCCGCCTGACCGAAAAGGGCGAGCGCAAGCTCGAGGAGGCTTTCCCCGCAGCAAGCCGCCTGGCTGAGGAAGTATCTTCGGTTCTGAGCGACCAAGAGCTCCAGGGCTTGCAGGTCGAGATGGAGAAGTTGCGCGGTGCGGCGATGGATAGGCTTGCTGCGGCTCTAGCGCCGCGAGATGGATAGCCCCCCGCCCTCCTCGCTGCCCAACGCCATCGTGTAGTTCGGGGGGCGATAGCCGGGGCGCCGGGGGCGCACGCGGACTTCCTGCGGCTGGCGGTCGGCAGGCCCTGGCGGTAGGGCCAGGG
>JAIVWR010000037.1:0-9608 GCA_048636435.1 Acidobacteriota bacterium
CGCGAACAGCAGCAGCGCCCCCACCAGCCCCAGCTCTTCGCCCAGCACGCTGAAGATGTAGTCGCGGCTGGGCGTTTGCAGATAGTCCAGCTGCGTCTGCGTCCCCTCGGTCAGCCCCTTGCCGAAGATGCCACCCGAGCCGATGCTGATCTCCGCCTGGATCATGTTGAAGCCGCCACCCAGGGGGTCAAGCGCTGGGTTGAGGAAGGTCGCGATGCGCTCTCGCTGGTAGTCGCCCATCAGGGCCACCACCACGAAGGGCGTGGAGAGCGCCAGTGTGGCTAGGAAGGCCATGATGTGCTGGGGACGAACGCCGGCCACCGCCACCATGCCTAGCCAGGCCGCACCGAAGATGATAGCCGTGCCCAGGTCGGGCTCAAGGAAGACCAGCGCCGTGGGCACCGCCACGATGGCCAGGGAGCCCAGAAAGGTGCGCAGTTCTCCTATCTCCAACTGGCGGTCGGCCAGGTACTTGGCCAGAACGACGATCACCAGCAGCTTCGCTACCTCCGACGCCTGGATCGATAGCCCCGCGAAGTTCAGCCATCGCTGGGAACCATAGATGGTGGTTCCCACCACCAGGACGCTCACCAGCAGAGCCAGGGCCACAGCGTAGAGCGTGGGCGTTACCTGCCCCAGGAGGCGATAGTCCAGCCACGCCACCAGCCCGATGACCACCAGCCCCATGGCGGCGAAGGTGAGGTGACGCATCGCCGGATGGGACGGCCCCTGGATGCCCTCCGGGTAGCTGGTAAGAGAGGCGCTATAGATGAGGAGGGCGCCAAAGCCGGCCAGGGCCAGGCCGACCAGCACGATCCACGGGTCGAGGTGGCGAACAGCGCGCCACTGGATCATCTAGGGCGCCTCCTGCTCGGCTACGTAGCGCTGATTGAAGTAGTAGTCGAAGATGCGAGCGGCGGCAGGCGCGGCGTTCTGGCCACCGCCTCCTCGCTGCACGAACACCACCACCGCTATCTCGGGATCCTCGTAGGGAGCGAAGCCCACGAACCAGCCATGCGTCTCGTAGCCTTCACCTTCTCCGGGCGTGCCGAACTCGGCCGTCCCCGTCTTGCCGGCCACCGCCAGTCCGGGCACCTGGCCGCTTTGGGCCACCCCTGTACTCACCGACTGGCGCATCGCCTCCCGCACGACAGCCAGGTACTCCTGGTCCACCGGCAGTAGTCGTCGTACTTCCTTGCCGAAGGTGGCCACCACGTGGTCGTGGAAGTCCCGAATCTCCTTCACCAGCTGCGGCCGCAGTAACTCGCCACCGTTGGCGATGGCCACGACGGCGTCCAGCATCTGAAGCGGCGTCACCGCCAGGTAGCCCTGACCGATGCCGAAGTTGTAGGTGTCGCCCACGTACCACATCTCGTTGACGGTCCGCTCTTTCCACCTGGCGTCGGGCACCAGGCCGGCCGATTCCCCGGGCAGGCCCACACCCGTCGGCTCGCCCAGGCCGAAGGAGCGAGCGTAGCGGGCCAGCCTCTCCTCGCCCAGGCCCCGGAAGCCCTCGTCCTGCTTGCCGCCAGCCAGGTAGTAGAAATAGACGTCGGAGGACCAGGAGATGCCGCCGTAGAAGTCCAGGGAGCCCAGGGCGGCCCAGTCGTGGAATACGTAGACGATGCTGGGGTCGTATTGGTTGGGGACGGTGATGTAGCCGTGGCTGACGATGGTCGTGCTGGGGGTCGCCACGCCCTCCTGGAGGGCGGCCAGGCCGGTGATCGGCTTGAAACTGCTGCCCGGTGGGTACATCTCGGCGATCGCGTGGTTCACCAGAGGCTTGCCTGGCTCGCTCAGCAGCGCGTCCAGTTCCTCCTGGCTAAGGGTCTCGGAGAAGATGTTGTTGTCGTACGTCGGCAGCGACACCATCGCCAGGATCTCGCCTGTGCGGACGTCCATCACCACAGCCGCCGCGTTATCGGAGGCCCCCATGAATTCGCGCAGGACGTCAGCAGTCTTCTGCTGGAGTCCCAGGTCTATGGTCAGCACTATGTTCTGGCCGGGCTGGCTGGCCTGCGAGTCCAGAACGTCTTGCTGCCGACCCCCGGCGTCCACCTCCACCAGTTTCTTCCCTGGCTCGCCCCGCAGGATGTCCTCGTGGACGAGTTCTATTCCCGTTTTGCCCAGCTGGTCGTTGAAGATATAGCCGTCGTCTTTCAAGGCTGCGTATTCTTCGGCCGAGATGCGGCCCACATAGCCCAGAATGTGGGCTGTCAGCTCGCCGTAGAGGTAGTTGCGTCGCGTCTCCACCTGAAGGTCGACACCAGGCAGGTAGGAGCTCAGCTCCTTGAGGATCAGGGCCGTGTCCCGGTCTAGCTCATCCTTGATAACCAGCGCTTCGTAGGGGTCGCTATCCTCCCGTCTCTCCCTCACCCGTTCGGCTATCTCCTCGGCTGGTATGCCCAGCAGATCCTCCAGGCGGCCGAAAACGGCTGCCTCCTCCTCCGCCGGCAGGTCGGCCGGCACGATGACCGCTGAGTAGCTGGCCACGTTTTCCACCAGCGGCTGCTCGCGGTCATAGTTGCGGTCGTAGATGAGGCCGCGCATCGGCAGGACCTGTAGCTCCCGCAGACGGTTGTTCTCAGCCTGGGCCTGGTAGTCATCGGCTTGGAAGACCTGCATTCGCACCAGCTGTATCGTCAGAATGCCGAACAGCAGGACGATCAGGATGTGCAGAAGGAGAAACTTGCGCCCGGGGGTGAGGGCGTCTTCCCTGCGTCTGGGCTTTTGCGAGCGCCAGCGCCGTGCACCACCGAAAAAACCCATCTCCCTCTCCCCTAGCCCGGCACCCGCACGCCTGGTCTCACCATCTCCGACAGCGTCGTGGCCCAGCGCACGGGCAAATAGAAGATGGGCGTGATGAGGGCGTTGAGCAGGACCGCTGGCAGCAGGACCCGTAGCGGGCTTTGCAGCCAGGGCGGGCCATCGCCCACGGCCGTCAGCACCATCATATATAGCACGTCATAAGAGAGCGATGCCGCAGCCACTACCGCCACCGTGGGTACGAATTCGCTCTCCGTCGGCCACCGCTCGCGCATCGCGGCCAGTGGGACGACAGGCAGGAGGGCGAGGACAGAGGCGCCCACGGGGTCGCTGGTGATCAGGTCCTTGAAGATGCCGGCCAGAGGGATGAGGATCATCGCCTCTCTGGGTCCGCGCACCATCGCCCAGCACATCAGCAGCACCAGCAGCGGATTGGCTGTCACGCCCAGCAGGGGGAAGTAGGGAGCAGCCGCCACCTGACCCAGGGCGACGAAGAGGATTAGCGGCACGAACAGAAGATACCTCATGGGGTCGCCAGATGAGTCGCCGTAAAGCTCGTCAGAACCAGCACGTTCTCCAGGCGTGAAAGGCTGGCCGCGGGCTCGACCTCGGCCTTCTGGAAAACGTCCTGCGGCTCTCCCCGCACCGATGCCACCTGCCCGATGAGCAGGGCCTGGGGGAAGGTGCCGCCCAGGCCCGACGTAGCCACTGTGTTGCCCGGCTCGACCTCCGCGTCCTGGGGTATGAGGTCCATGCTCAGCCCGTCTTGGAGGCTGCCGCTCACCACTCCCTGCGCGCGCGACTCCAACACCATAGCGTTGATGTTGCTGTTCGAGTCGGTGATGAGGGTGACCCACGCGAAGTCGTCCAGAACCTTCGATGTCACTCCCACCAGGCTTCCCCCTTCGCTCAGCACCACCATCCCCTCGCTGACGCCGTCGTCGCTGCCGCGGTCGATCGCCAGGCGCTCCTTCAGGTTGCTGGGGTCCCTGGCGATGACACGGGCCACCAGAAACTCGTCATCCGGTCGGCTCTCCTCGACCTCGGCCAGCGCCGCCACGTCGGCCGCCATGAACTCGTCCTCCTTCAGACTGGCGATCTCGGCTGTCAGCTCTTCGATCTGCTGGCGCAGCAGCCGATTCTCGTCCTCCATGTCCTGGCGGTCAGCGACGTTGTCAAAGAAATCGGCGGCCGGCGAGGCGGCAGCGCGCAAGCCTCGCTCCAGGGGTGACACCACAGTGAGAGCGCCGTTCTTGATGGGGTCGAGGGCGCCCAACTGGGAGAGAACAATACCCACGAGGGCGAAAAGGCCGACAACCAGCAGCCACACAAGCGTCCGCATGTCCAGCCAAAGCCGTTGTGTTAGTGCGGTGCTCGGCGAGTGGTGAGGTGGGTCTGAACCTTAGCCAGTATCTCCGCCTCCTCCAGCATCTCGGCAGTGCCCCTCACGACACAGCTAAGGGGGTCCTCGGCGACGTAGACAGGGAACTTGGTCTCATTCGCCACTCGGCGGTCCAGCCCCCGCAGAAGGGCACCCCCGCCTGCCAGGACGATCCCCCTGGTCATGATGTCGGCCACCAGCTCCGGCGGCGTGAGCTCGATGGACGAGCGGATCGCTTCCACGATGGCGCCCACCGATCCCGAGAGGGCATCGCGGATCTCCACGCTGCTTACCTCTACTGCCTTAGGTAGTCCGGTGGCCAGGTCGCGACCCTTGAGGACGATCATCGTCTCCCGCTCCAGTGGCGCCGCCGAGCCCACCTCAACCTTCGCCTCTTCCGCCATCCGCTCGCCGATGAGCATGTTGTGCACCTGGCGCGCGTACGTGATGATCTCCTGGTCCATCTCATCGCCAGCCACCCGGATGGAGGTGCTGACCACGATCCCGCCCAGGGAGATGACGGCCACCTCGGTCGTGCCGCCGCCGATGTCCACCATCATCGAGCCAGCTGGCTCCATAACCGGCAGCCCAGCTCCGATGGCCGCTGCCATCGGTTCGTCCACCAGGAAGGCAGCACGGGCGCCAGCGTTAAGGATGGCGTCGTGAACCGCTCTCTTCTCCACCTCGGTCACGCCGCTGGGGGTGCCAACAGCCACTCGCGGTCGCGGGAGGCCCAGGCTGAAGTGGTCGTGCACGGACCGGATGAAGTAGTGGACCATTCGCTCGGTGACGGCGAAGTCGGAGATGACGCCGTCCTTTAGAGGGCGCACGGCAACGATGTCCGCAGGGGTACGCCCCACCATCCGCTTCGCCTCGCTGCCGATGGCCAGGATCTTCTTGTTGACGCGGTCGATGGCCACCACCGACGGCTCGTCGATGATGATGCCGCGGCCGCGCACCAGCACCAGGGTGTTGGCCGTGCCCAGGTCGACGGCGATGTCGTGGGAAAACAGACCAAAGAGGGCATTCAGCGGGTTGAACAAGTCTTTCCCCTCATCATTCTCACCCCCAGCGTGGAGGACCTCGCTCAGGCCATACCACACTTGCCCGCCCTTAGCGCAGGCACTCGCTGCATTATAGAACATTTACTATTCTTAGCAAAAGGGGGCAAGGAGCGCTAGATTAACCGTGAAACCTGAACGCCTCCGGAAAGCTCGTGGCGGAGGAAGGGCTGCTCTGCCTTTAGCGGCCCTTGAAGTCGGCCTCCCGCTTCTCCAGAAAGCTGCGAACGCCCTCCTGGGCATCCTCCGACTCGATGCACAGTCGCTGGAGATACTCTTCGTACTCACTCCGGGCTTCCAGCTCTTGCTGCCAGCCCCGATAGGCCAGGCGCTTGGTCAGCTCAATGGCCATGGGCGGCCCCTTGGCGATGCGCTCGGCCAGGGCCATGGCCGTGGGCATGAGTTCCTCCGCTGCCACCACCTGGCTCACCAGGCCGATGGCCAGCGCCTCCTGCGCGTCGATCATCTGGCCGGTGTACATCAGCTCCAGCGCCTTGCTCATCCCGACGATGCGCGGCAGGAGGTAGGAGCAGCCGAAGTCCGGCACCAGCGCCCGTCGCGACCAGATGGCCGAGAAGCGCGCCTCTTGGCTAGCGATGCGGACATCACACGCCAGGCACAGCGACAGGCCCCCGCCGGCAGCCACGCCGTTGACCGCCGCTATGGATGGCTTGGGGCAAGCGACGATATCGGCGGCCGCCAGAAAGCGTGACCGAAGCCGCTCGCTGCGACTGCTCGCCGTCGGTGTCGCGCCCCCGCCCGCGGCCGCAACGGCGAGGTCGGTCCCGGAGCAGAAGCCGCGTCCGCTACCGGTGACTACCAGCACCCTGGCGGCGTCGTCTTCTCCCAGTTGCTGCACAGCCTGCGTGATCTCCCGCCAGGAGTCCCAGGTGACTGCGTTGAGCTTATCGGGCCGGTTGAGGGTGAGGAGGACGACTCCCCCTTTCTTCTCCACCTTGATGTCAGCGTAGGTCATGCTTTCCTCCTTGCCTCAGGCTAAGGCCAAAGGTTCAGCGTTTGGAGCGCCGCCAGCCGGCCTCTATGGCCTCTTGCTCTGTGCAGAGCCAGCGCTCGCCCGCCGCCTCGTCGATAACGGTCTTATCATAGAACTCACCGCCGGGCACGTGATAGATCTTCTCGCCCGTCGTCTTGCTGATGTTGCCCTTGATGACGGGCTCGCAGGTGCCTGAGTAGTCGCAAATGGGGCCCTCGGGTGGGCATACTGTAGGGGTCAGGCAGGCCGACCAGAGGCCTTGTCCCTCCGCCCGCGCTTGTCGCTGAAGTTCCAAGAGAAGCTCTTGGTATTTGACGTCGGGCGCATAGGTGACGGCTACAGCGTAGCCTTCCCGTACCAGAGTGGCATTCACCATCTCGCCGTCCACCCAGACGTAGCGCAGCAGGCGGTCATACTGGTCGGTTTCCGACACGTCCTTTTCCAGCTCCACCGTCTTCCCTTCTAGCAGCTCGCGGTTGCGCTGGCTGGCCTCCCGCCCGAAGCACTCCACCGGCAGCCGTGGGTCCACTGTTTCCGGTGTATCCATGCCGATATAACGGACCCTATACTCTACGCCATCAATAAGCACCGCTATGGTGTCGCCGTCGATGACCCGCACCACTTGGGCAGGGGTCCGGCCCGCCGTCGTGGTGCCTGCGGTCGGCTCCAGCCGCGGCGTCTCGCTACCGCAAGCGGCCAGAAGCACCAGCGCAATGAGGAACGCTGGCCAACCGCTTCTCATTGAAGTCTCGTTGGGAGAGGGGTCACTTCACACGGCCCCGTGCTGCCGCAAGAGTTCCAGGAGCTCCTGCTCGCTCAGGAGCTTGGTGCCGTACCGCTGGGCCTTTTGCAGCTTGGAGCCCGGCGATTCGCCTGCCACCAGGTAGTCCGTCTTCTTGGTCACGCTGTCGCTGGCGCCCCCGCCGAGCTGCCTGATGAGCTCTTCGGCCTTGCTGCGGGGCATAGATGCCAGGGTGCCGGTGATCACGAACGTCAGCCCGGCCAGCGGCCCTTCCGCTGGGGCGGCCGCTACCTCTTCGGCCATTCGCACGCCTGCCCGCCGCAGCTTCTTGATTACCCGCAGGTTGCCGGCATCGCGGAAGTACTGATGGACGCTCTCGGCGATCCTGGGCCCGACGGTGGGGATGGCCGCCAGTTCCTCCTCACTGGCCCGCGCCAGGGCGTCAATGCTGCCGAACTGCCTGGCCAGGATCGCCGCTATCTCGCTGCCCACGTGGCGAATGCCCAGCGCGAAGATGAGGCGCCCCACGGGACGGTCCTTGCTGGCTTCGATGGCCGATAGCAGGTTCTCGGCGCTCTTCTCCCCCATGCGCTCCAGCCCCACCAGTTGCTCCCTGGTCAGGGAGTAGATGTCGCCGGGGTCTTTGACCAGGCCCTGTTCCAGGAGCACGTAGCACCAGGACTCGCCCAGCCCTTCGATGTCCATCGCGCCCCGCGACACGAAGTGGGTCAGCCAGCGGAAGGCCTGGGCGGGGCAGGCCGGGTTCGGGCAGTAGCGCATCACCTCGCCCTCCGGCCGCACCACCGCCGTGCCGCAGACCGGACAGCGTTTGGGCATCACGAAGACCTTCTCTCGACCCGTGCGCTTGCTCACCACCGGCCCCACCACCTGCGGGATGACGTCGCCCGCTCGCTGAACGATGACCGTATCGCCCGCCCGAACGTCCTTGCGCCGGATGTCCTCCTCATTGTGGAGGGTGGCCTTGCTGATGGTCACGCCGCCCACCTGTACCGGCTCCAGGACAGCGTACGGGTTCAGGGTTCCCGTGCGCCCGATATTGATCTCGATCGCCAGGAGCTTGGTCGTCGCCTGGATGGGCGGGAACTTGTAGGCGATCGCCCAGCGGGGCTCGCGGCCCACCACGCCCAGCCGCTCGTGGTACTGGAAGGGGTCGGCCTTCACCACCAGCCCATCGATCTCGTACTCCAGGTCGTGGCGGCGGTCCGCCCACCGATGGTAGTGGCGCTCCACCTCCTCCAGACCTTCGTAGCGGCCTATCTCAGGGTTGATGCGGAAGCCCATGTCTTGGAGCCAGTGCAGCGTCTCCCAGTGGGTTGGCGGGTAGGGGCCATCCGCCCAGCCGAGCTGGTAGACCCAGATGTCCAGCGAGCGCTGCGCGGTGATGCGTGAGTCGAGCTGCCGCACCGAGCCGGCGGCGGCGTTGCGGGGGTTGGCGAAACGGGGCTGACCCTGGTCCGTTCGCTCTTCGTTCAGCCGCTCGAAGGCGACCCTGGACATGTAGACCTCGCCCCGCACCTCGAAGCGCGGTGGCACGTCCTTGGCCAGAAGGCGCATGGGGATGCTGCGGATCGTCCTCAGGTTCTCGGTGACGTTCTCACCGCGGAAGCCGTCGCCGCGCGTGGCCCCCTGGACGAAGCGGCCGTCCTCGTAGACCAGGGCCACTGCCAGCCCGTCGATCTTGGGCTCGCACACCAGCGGGAAGCCCTCTATCTCCAGGATCGTGACGGCGCGGCGGTACCAGGCGCTTAGCTCCTCGTAGTTGAACGCGTTAGCCAGGGACAGGAGGGGCGTTCGATGCTCCGTCACCCCGAACGCCTCCACCGGCTCGCCGCTCACCCGCTGGGTGGGGGAGTCCGGCGTGATGAGCTGGGCGAACTGTGCCTCCAGCTCCCGCAGCTCTCGCATCAGCTTGTCGTATTCGGCGTCGCTGATCTCGGGGCTGTCCAGCACGTAGTAGCGGTAGTCGTGGTAGCGGATCTGGGCTCGCAGATCCTCCACCCGCTGTCGCGCCTGATAGAGGTTCAGTTCGCTTGCCACGACAGCCATAGTATAGCAAACGGCTGTCCGCAGCGATCATTTCTCCTTGACGGCGTCTACGCTTGCAAGTACGATGGGGGCCGCCGTGAGTTGAAGACGGACGCCTGGCATGGAGACAGCACAATGAAGACAGCGAGCGTGGCGATAGCCTTTCTCTTTGTCGCCTGCCTGGCCGTGCTCTTCGCCGCCTGTGGGGGCGATGGAGGGAACGCGCCCGCTGCCGGCAGGATCGCCTTCGTCTCGGAGCGCGACGGCAACCGCGAGGTCTACGTGATGAACGCCGACGGCTCCGGCCAGACCAACCTCACCGACAATCCCGCCGACGATGGCGTCCCCGTCTGGTCCCCCGACGGCAGCCGCATCGCCTTCATGTCCGACCGCGACGGCAACCGCGAGGTCTACGTGATGAACGCCGACGGCTCCGGCCAGACCAACCTCACCGACGATCCCGCCGACGACATGACTCCCCTCTGGTCCCCCGACGGCACCCGCATCGCCTTCGTCTCCGACCGCGACGGCAACTGCGAGGTCTACGTCATGAACGCCGACGGCTCCGGCCAGACCCGCCTCACCGACAACCCCGCCGACGACGGCGTCCCCGCCTGG
>JAIVWR010000038.1:0-9546 GCA_048636435.1 Acidobacteriota bacterium
GCATTACGCCCAGCTCGCTCGCCAAGCCGCAGAGCGGGGCGCCGCTAGTTGCTGCTCGCCCGAGCCGAGCTGTTGCTCGCCGGCCGAATCTCAGGTTGCCAACCCGATCAGCGGCCAGCTCTACGCGCCCGAGGACCTGAAGGATCTTCCCCTGGAGGCGGTACTGGCCTCCGCCGGCTGCGGCAATCCGGTAGCCCTGGCCGAACTGCACCCGGGCGAGGTGGTCCTGGACCTGGGCAGCGGCGGAGGCATCGACGTTCTCCTCTCCGCGCGGCGAGTCGGCCCCACGGGCAAGGCCTACGGTCTGGACATGGTGGACGAGATGCTGGAGCTGGCCCGCGAGAACCAGCAGAAGGCGGGCATCGAGAACGTCGAGTTCCTCAAGGGGGAGATGGAGGACATCCCTCTGCCTGACAATTCGGTGGACGTGATCATCAGCAACTGCGTGGTGAACCTGTCGCCCGATAAGGACAGCGTGCTCCGCGAGGCCCTTCGCGTGCTCAAGCCCGGCGGGCGCCTTGCCATCTCCGACATCGTCTACAGAGGCGGCATGCCGGAGGAGCTGCGGCGCAACCTGGAGATGTGGGCGGGCTGCCTGGCCGGCTCGCTGGAGGAAGAAGAGTACGTGGGCAAGCTGAAGGCCGCTGGCTTCCAAGACATCGGCGTCGAGGTCACCCGAGTCTGGAAAGAGGAGGACCTTCGGGGGACCGAGATCGCAGAGGCTGTTGACTGCCTTTCGCCTGAAGCAAGGCAGTCTCTTCCGAGCTTTGTGAGCGCCTTCATTCGGGCCCGGAAGCCCGTTCGTAGCACGTCCGGGTGTTGCGGCTAGTTTGTAGTATCAGCGAGTTGTAGCGACACCTGGCCGGTTGCAGGGAGACCCTTCGCTGCGCTCAGGGTGACAGCGACGGCTAGCGTCATTCTGAGCGCAGCGAAGAATCCGAGGGCCTAGACAGCGGTGTCAGTGGGGGCTGGACTCTTTCCACAGGCAGGGCCATCCTAGTCGCCCAGGAGGGTCTCGTAGCCCAGGGCGATGATCTCTTCCACGTACTCGGAGCGCCAGGCGGCATTGGGGATGCGCAGGCCGCGCTCGCGGAACCAGCGGTGGAACTTTAGGTACTGCTCCTCCAGGTGGCGGCGCCAGTCGCTCTCATGGGCGAAGACCTGGGGATCGACCTGTTCCAGCCGCTTGTCCATGTCGTCGGGGTCGATGTCCAGGTCTTCCCGCCAGTATTCAGTCAGGTAGTCGAGGCTCTCCTCCAGGTTGCGCTGGCACTCCTCGAAGAGGGCGGCCATCATCCCATCCTGGTCCACCTTGCGCCCGCGGAGGCGCAGCTCGCGGCCGCAGCGCTCGCACAGCAGCACCAGCTTGCGGGCGTCGCACCCCTCGCGCGGGCTGCAGCCCTGGCAGAGGGGGGCGAACTGGCTGGCTGAGGGGGCGCGGGAGTAGCCCACCATCACCTCCGGGACGAGGGTGCCGCAACGGGGGCAGCAGATCTCGGTGGAGAGGATCTCGTCGATGGCCTTTCGCCAGTCTATCTGCATGAAGGAGACCTTTCTTAGCCCGTGTCCATTCTCATCATAATGCCTCTGTCCGCCGTGTCAACGGTTGCCCAGGCTGAGGGTGCACCAGCCGGCCTGACCGGGCGCCTCCTCCACGCCGACAGTGATGGAGGTGATATTGCCTCGCTTGGCCAGTGCCTCCGCCAGGCGGTGGCAGAACCATTCGGCCAGGCGCTCGGCGGTGGAGTTGTCCAGGGGCAGGGCACAGACATCGCCCTTAGGGATGACATAACGTCGATCGCCAGCGACGATCTGCCAGGCATCACCTAGGTCGGTGATCTGAAGGGCAGGGTTGTCGCGTGGCAAGAGGAAGCGGTGGTCGAGTTTCTGGCACAGGGCCTCGGCGGTCCTCTTCAGCTCGCCGAAGTCTATCACCCAGGCGTCCTCGGTGAGATCGCCTTCTACCTCCAGCAGTAGGTCGTAGTTGTGGCCGTGCAGCGGCTCGGCCTGGCCCCCGGAGGTGGTGAGATGGGCGGCGGCGAAGCGCAGGGTGTTCCTCTCGACGCTGATCTTGTACTTCATGGTGATCGCCTGTCGGTGAGGCCATAATAGCCGGGACGAGAAATTGGCACAACAAGGCAGCAGGGGAAGGGCGAGCGTTCGGAGGCGTATGATCGCACTATAATTGTTACGTAGACTAGCACGCCGGCCATGTTCGACATAAGGCGCAACGCAGGTGCCCAAATTGCAGGGCCGTTGGGCCAATGTTACACTGAAGACGGATCGACGTGGGAGTTTCTGGGTGGATGGGGCCAGGCAGGGGGCGGTGAAAGATCCGACACCTGCGGTAACGGTGAGTCCTGGCTAGTCCCTGGAGAATCGTATAGTAACGGGATGGTGGCCGATGACGAGTGGAAGAAGTGAGTGGCTGGTCCTGAAGGTTCTGCGCTGGACGATGTTTGGTCTGGTGGTGGTGCTGCTGTCGGTCATGTCGGGGGTGGTTGGCTTTGCCATCGGTGGTGGTGGTGAGGACGGCACGGGCACTGGCTCTACGTCCCCTGCGCAGGGCGAGGCGGACTTCGGCATTCTGGACGAGATCTACGGCATCATTGGGGAAGACTTCGTCGCCCAAGATAGCGTGGACCCGGAGATGTTGCGCCAGGGGGCGATAGACGGGGCACTGTCCGCTCTAGGTGACCCGCACACGATATATATCGATCCTGAGACCTACTCTCTGGGTATCGATATCGTCACCGGTCAATTCGAAGGGATCGGCGCTCGCGTGGAGCAGGACCCGGCCAGCGGCGAAATAGTCATCGTTGCGCCCTTCCGCGATTCACCTGCCGATAAGGCAGGCATCCGCGCTGGCGATGTCGTCGTGACGGTGGACGGCGAATCCACCGCCGGCTGGACAGTGGGCCAGGCGGTTCGCGTTATTCGGGGGCCTCAGGGCACCGAGGTGACCCTGGGCGTGGTTCACGAAAACGGTGACAGCGAGGACATCACCATCACTCGAGGCGTCATCACCGTCCCTACCGTCTTCACCCATGAGGTTGACGATGCCGATGGCAATCTTGTCAATGATATAGCTTATGTCGAGTTGCAGCAGATGACTGAGGAGGCGGTTGGCGACCTTGAGGATATGCTGAGGGACATCGAGGAGAAGGGCTACAGGGGGCTTGTCCTCGACCTGCGCCGTAACCCCGGCGGCGGCCTGAGCGCCACGGTGGAGATAGCCGACCTCTTCCTGGACAGCGGCGTCATCCTCATCCAGGTGGACAAGGAAGGCAACGAGACCGTGGAGCAGGCCGGCGGCGGCGACGAGGGTGAGGAGATCCCGCTGGTGCTACTGGTTGGCAGGGGCAGCGCCAGCGGTGCCGAGGTGCTGGCCGCGGCTGTGCGGGACAATGGCCGCGCCGTCCTCATCGGCGGCACCACCTTCGGCAAGGGATCGGTGAACCACCTGCGCGAGCTCTCTGACGGGGGCGCTCTCTACATCACGATCGCCCGCTGGCTCACTCCGAACGGGGAGCAGATCGAGGCGATCGGCCTGGCACCGGACATCGAGGTGGTGCCCACTGACGAGGACATCGAGCTGGGCCGGGACGTCCAGCTCTTCGCAGCCATCGACTATCTGAGGGAGGCCCTCCAGGCGGCGGTCCCCTGAGGGCGGCGGTGAGTGAGCCGTGGCCGAAAAGACGATAACTGTCAACCGCAAGGCCCAGCACGACTACCACATCCTGGAGAAGGTGGAGGCTGGGATCGTCCTTACCGGCACTGAGATCAAGGCCATCCGCGATGGGCGGGTGAATCTGCGCGATGCCTACGCCCGCCCGGAGCGAGGCGAGATGTGGCTGGTGGGCGCTCACATAGGGCCCTACCTTGCTGCCGGCCACCTCAACCAACACGAGCCCCGCCGCCGTCGTAAGCTTCTGCTCCACCGCAAGCAGATCGTTGAGCTGGGGAGTGAGGTGGAGGAGAAAGGCCTGACGCTTGTGCCCCTGCGCCTCTACCTCAAGAGCGGGCGAGCCAAGGTGGAGCTGGCCCTGGCCCGGGGCCGCCGCCAGTACGACCGCCGCCAGGCGATCGCCCGGCGGGAGGCGGAGCGCGAGATGCGGCGAGCCCTGCGGCGTTCCGTCTAGGCGTTGACAGCGGTTGTCGTATGGACGAGACGACATCTGGATTGCGGCAGCGGATCCTGGCATTGGGCGCCACGCTGGTGGGCTTTGCCGACATGGAGGGTGTGCTCGAGGGCGAGTTTGCCTGCTGGCCGCGGGCCATCTCCATCGCCCTAGCCTTTCCCGGCGAGGTGATCAGCCGCATCGCCAAGGGGCCTACCTTGGAGTACTATCGCGCCTACAATCAATTCAACGAGCGGCTGAACGAGATCGCTGCCCAGACGGTGACATTGATCCACACTCTGGGCTACCGGGCCGAGGGCTTCCCCTCCACGGTACACGGCAGTAACCTGGACGTCCGTAGCCTCAGTGCGGCTTTCCACCACAAGACTGCCGCGACGCGAGCTGGCCTGGGCTGGGTCGGCAAGTCGGCGTTGTTCATTTCCTACCAGCGCGGCCCACGAGTGCGATTGGTCACGGTGTTCACCGACATGCCGCTGGAGGTGGGGACGCCGGTCACGGTGAGCGAGTGCGGGGATTGCAGTGCCTGCGCGCGTGCGTGTCCCGGTGGAGCCGTCCACGATGAGGACTGGTGGGCGGGACGGCGGCGGGAGGAACTGTTCGATGCTCACGCCTGCTTCGTCGAAGCGTCTCGCCAGCTCAAGGAACGGGTAGGCGTGAATTACCCGGTGTGCGGCATCTGCATCGCCGTCTGTCCCCAGGGACGCCCGAGGGCCTCCGAGGGCAGTCACCCCTTGCGGCGTCGCGGCTAGGCGTTGACAGCGGTTGTCGTATGGTATAATGAATTGGGTTCGCCGGATTCCTGTGGGGACGAAAGGGTTCGACAGGGAAGGTTGAATCTGGATTGCAGGTCGAGGTGGCCATCGCCCTCGTAAAACAGGTGGCAAAAAGTAACTGGCGAATCTCAATTCGCTCTGGCCGCCTAATTTAGGCGAGCCACGTCGACCCTGACCTCTCCTCGATGGGTTGGGGATCGGCGCCATAATGTCGAGGTGCGGCGGCTCCGACGCCGATAAGGGCTGTCAAAGAGACATCGGCTGGCCCGGCGACACTCCGTCGGTGGAGGTACGGCGGGCGAGAACAAAACGCCGACTAAGCCTGTAGGATATCCAGGGGGGCCTTCTTCTGGACGGGGAGTTCAATTCTCCCCCGTCTCCACCAGCTTGCATATGATCGGGAGCCTTCGGGCTCCCGTTGTGCTTCCCCCGGCGCTGCCCGCCCCGCTCACGGCAGAGGAGGGGGCAGGTTGCACATCTCTCCCCATCGCCTTGCGCACCGCCGCATCTGCGGTTAGGATGGGGAGCGCCGTGAGTTGAATGCGGATACCGAATATGGAGGCAGCGCAATGAAGAGAATGAGCTTGGGCATGGTCCTTCTCCTTGGCATCGGCCTGACGGTGCCACTGGCCGCCTGCGGCGATGGCGAAGAAGCCGGCCCTGCGGAGACGCCAGCGGCGACGCCAGAGGTGACGCCGGTTGAGGGCGGCCCTCCAGAGGTTTCTGGCGAGCCCACGACCACCGAGAGCGGGCTTCAGTTCATCGACATCGAGGTGGGCACGGGCGATTCGCCTCAGTCTGGCCAGACGGTCGAGGTCCATTACACCGGCTGGCTGACCGATGGGACGAAGTTCGACAGCTCGCTCGACCGGGGCCAGCCGTTCAGCTTCGTGATCGGCGTACGGCAGGTCATCGCAGGTTGGGACGAAGGTGTCGCCTCGATGAAAGTGGGCGGTGAGCGGCGGCTCATCATTCCGCCGGAGCTGGCCTACGGTGAGCGCGGTTCCCCGCCGGTCATCCCCGCCAACGCCGAGCTCATCTTCGACGTGGAGCTGCTCGCCATCAAGTAGAGCCCCCGCTAACCGGACACCGCTAACGCCCGAAGGCCAGCGCGCCTTCTCCCTCCGGCGGAGGGAGGGGGCGTGAGCGACTGGCCCCTCTGGTTCGACCCTTCGCACTCCTGTCGTAAGGTCAAAGGGCGTCCGTTAAGGGCGCGACTGCTCTTGGCCACTGTGCCCTTGTGGGGCCTGTGCTATTCCGGCGCTTCGTCTTGCTTTCGGCTCTTGAGTTCGACCCGGGGTTGGTAGGCTACGTCTACGACCATCTGGGTGGCGCTGAATATGCTCACGCGCTCCGGGGCAAGGCCCTCCTGCACCAGCAATTCCACCAGTGCCGCCGCTTGCCGCGAGTTGTCGAAGAGACGTGCTTTGACCCACTCGTCCTCGTCTTCGTCAGGGACGATGAGGATTAGCTTGGTGTGCGCCTTGGGCTTCGCTTGGCGGGAAGATCGTCCTGGCGCCGGTGGCCCGTACCATTGACCATCCGCTCGCTCGCGCGCCCACTCCGGCAGCCGCGCCGCGAAGCCTATCTCCTCCAGGCCATCCTGAGAGCCGTGGTTTCCGCCCACATCCATCCCCGCTCACTCTTCAGCCGCCAGTGAAGCGTGTCCCCTCCCCTGCATTAAACTGCGCTCTGACTGACCTCATGCCGACTGGCTGCAGGCCTCGTCTAGGCGTCTGGCTCTTCTTGCGCTTTTTGCTCTTCGCTCGCCTTCAGGTGGACTACCGCACGGTAGGTCAGCTGAACGTTTAGCTGAGTGCAGTTGAAGACGGTGAGGCGCCCCTGATCGAGCCCATCCTCTACCAGGGTCTCGACAAAGCGCCCGGCGCACTGAAGATTCTCGAAGAGGTGCGCTTCGCCGCAGTTGTCCCTACCTTCATGGAGAGCAACGACGATTACGCTCGGCGACACCCCCGTTTTCGTTTCTTGAGGCGTTTCTCCGGAAGGTTTCGCCTCGCTCGTTTCGCTACATCCTTCGAGGGCCTCTGTTCTGTCCCGAGCCCAGTCCAGCACCTGAGCCGTCAGGTCGTCCTTTTCTTGGACAGGCTCCGCGCTCTGGTTCTTGTGCAGGTCCACCTTCGTTCACCCCCACCTGCCCATCGGCGGTAATCGCACTCCTACCAGTAGATAGACGCGGTTTGGGCGGTTATGTTAACACGTTCAGCGGGTGCGATGGTGAGAAGTTGCCCCCTGCAGGCTCCATTGACCGCCTCCCTAGCGAATGCTAGAATACTGTCCGGCAACACGGTTGCTGCTAAGCTGGACGGGCGGGGGTCGTATCCTTCGGCCCTCGTTCTGCGTTCACGGGGGTCAGCAAGCACAGGCATTGACGTTTCGCTGCGGGTTCGTGCCTCCCGTCGGCTTGTGGTTCCGCACCGGCTGGCGATTGCCTCGTCGCCACGAATACTCGCGCGTGCTAGAATCGAGTAGCTCAAGAGGGCGGAGCCGTCGCCTGAGTAGGAGAAGGACTGGCCCATGCTCACTACCGTCGTCGGCAGCTATCCCAAGATACCGAATCGGCCCCGGCCGGCCAGGCTGCGGGCTGCCATCGCGCGCTTCGAGCGGGGGGAGATAGGCGAGGACGAGCTGCGGCGGGTGGAGGACGAGGTCACCATCGAGGTGATCCAGGAGCAGGTGGAGGCTGGTATCGACATCGTCAGCGACGGTCAGATCCGCTGGGAGGACGACCAGACCTACTTCGCCCGCCGGATGGATGGCTTCACCATCGACGGCCTCATTCGCTACTTCGATACCAACACCTACTATCGCCAGCCGGTAGTCACGGGCGCTGTCCAGTGGCGACAGCCGATCACAGCGGAGGACTATCGCTTCGCTGCCGCCCACAGCCCGCAGCCGGTGAAGGCCTTGGTCACCGGCCCCTACACCCTGGCCGCCCTGTCGGCCAACGAGCACTACGGCAGCTTCGGCGAGCTGGTGCTGGCCCTGGCGCGCGAGCTGCGGCAGGAGATACTGGCTCTCGAGAAGGCAGGGGCGCCTATCATCCAAGTCAGCGAGCCGGCCATCCTCAAGCGGAAGGAGGACTTTCCGCTCTTTCGTCAGGCTCTGGAGCAGATGATGGAGGGGGTGGCGGCCGAGGCCCATCTCTACACCTGGTTCGGCGATATCGAAGGCCTCTTTCCCCAGATCCTGGAGCTCCCCTTCTCCACCATCGGGCTGGACTTTGTGATGGGGCCGGCCAACTACGAGATCATAAGCAGAGCGCCTTTTGGCAAGAAGCTGGGCCTGGGCATCGTCGACGCTCGTAACACGAAGCTGGAGACGGTGGAGCAGATCGTGGATCGCATCCGCCGGGTGAGCGACCTTGTGCCGTTAGATTCCCTTTATGTCAACCCCAGTTCCCGCCTGGAGTACCTGCCGCGGGAGGTGGCCGAGGCCAAGCTGAAGCGCATGGCGGAGGGCGTTCGGCGGGCGGAGGAGGTGCTGGGATGAGCGAGGGGCTGCTCACTACCACTGTTGGCAGCTTCCCGAAGCCCGACTACCTGACGCGGGCCCGGAACCAGTTCTCTCTGGGCAAGATCGGTCGAGAGGAACTGGCCGCTCTGGAGCGCCAGGCGACCGCGGAGGTGATTCGCCTCCAGGAGGAGGTGGGGCTGGACATCCTGGTGCACGGTGAGATGGAGCGGGGCGACATGGTGGCCTACTTCGCGGAGCTGCTCAGCGAGAGCATGGCCATCGGTGGGCTGGTGCGCTCCTACGGGAACCGCTACTACCGCAAGCCTATCATCATCGGCAAGCTCCACTGGCAGGGCCCGATGACGGTGGAGATGTGGCGCTACGCCCAGGGCCTCACCGACAAGCCGGTCAAGGGGATGCTTACCGGCCCCTACACGATGGTCGACTGGTCATTCGACGAACACTACGACTCGCGCCGAGAGGCGGTGCTGGACATGGCCCGTGCTATCCACCAGGAGGCGGTGGAGCTGGAGAAGGCCGGGGCCCGCTACATCCAGGTGGACGAGCCGGCGGCCTCCACTCGCCCCGAGGAGATGGAGCTAGTCGCGCAGGGCCTGGCCGTGGTCACCGAGGGGCTCAAGGCCAAGACTATCACCCACATGTGCTACGGCGACTTCGCCAGCGTCTTCGACCAGATCGTCCGTCTGCCCGTAGACCAGCTCGACATCGAGACGGCCAACAGCGACTACGATCTGCTGGAGCTCTTTCGCCGCCATCGCTTCGACAAGGAGGTGGCCCTGGGCGTTGTCGACGTGCACGACCACCGGGTGGAGACGCTGGAGGAGGTCAAGGAGGGCATCCGCAGGGGCCTGGAGGTGCTGCCGCCTCAGCGGCTGTACATCGACCCCGACTGCGGCCTCAAGACGCGCACGTGGGAGGAGGCGGCGGCCAAGCTGCGGGTGATGGTGCAGGCTGTGCGTGAGGTCAGGCGCGAGCTGGGAATCGAGGGCTAGGACGGAGGCTTGTCAGTGAGCGATGGCGAGAAGGAAGAGGTCGGCGAGCGGTCCCTGGCTCAAGAGAGTGACCCTCTAGCTATCGATTACATCTTTCACCCCCGCTCGGTGGCGGTGGTGGGACCTTCGCCCCAGTTAGGACTC
>JAIVWR010000039.1:0-9431 GCA_048636435.1 Acidobacteriota bacterium
ACACTAGTGCGTCCTCACGTCTTAATTATTGGGTACAATCGCTTGAGTTTTCGCCGAGCGTCATCGATTTTGAATTGCCAGTCCACGCCACGTTGCTTGGCGTTGGTTTTGTGCGACCAAGTGGAGATCTCATATTGGAGAACGTCGAGTTCGCCGAGGCGACGTCTGGGGAGGAACGCAGGCGAATTGCCCTAGAGCGGCTCGAGAAGGAAGGCCTCATCGCCGCCCGCAACTTCGGCGGCACGAAGAAGTGGCGAGCTTGCTTCTGCTCCGACGGCACAGGGCACTCCCTCCTCTACACCATGGACAACGTCGCCCTCCAGCTCGGGGTCCAGGTTCACGATCGAACCGAGGCCCTGGCCCTGATCCATGATGGCGCGCGCTGCTACGGCGCCATTGTCCGAGACCTCCGCAACGGCGAGTTGCGAACCTATCTGGCCCGCGCCACCGTCATCGCTACCGGTGGCTACGGGCGCATCTACGGTCAGTCCACCAACGCCGTCATCAACGACGGCACCGGCATGGCCTTGGCCCTGGATACCGGCGTCGTCCCGCTGGGGAATATGGAGGCGGTACAGTTCCATCCCACCGGCGTCGTGCCGGGGGACATCCTGGTCACCGAGGGATGCCGCGGTGACGGCGGCTACCTGCTGGACAAGGACGAGCACCGCTTCATGCCGGACTACGAGCCGGAGAAGAAGGAGCTCGCCTCTCGAGACGTGGTCAGCCGGCGCATGATCCACCACACGCGCCAGGGCTACGGCGTCGAGTCGGCCTACGGGCCCCACCTCTGGCTGGACATTCGCCACCTCGGTCAGGAACACATTGAAACGTACCTCCGCGACGTCGCTGAGATCTGTCGCGACTTCTTGGGCGTTGATCCGGTGCACCAGCTCATTCCAGTACGACCCACCCAGCATTACAGCATGGGCGGCGTCCGCACCGACATCGGCGGCCGCGCCTACGGCCTCGCCGGTCTATACGCCGCCGGAGAGGCAGCATGCTGGGACCTGCACGGCTTCAACCGCCTCGGCGGCAACTCGGTGGCCGAGACCGTGGTCATGGGCATGGTGGTGGGCAGGAGTATCGCTCAAGACCTCACTGGCTCGGACTTCTCTTTCCCCGACGCCCCTGTTCGCTCCGCAAAGGCGCAAGTGGAGCAGCGGCTGCCTGCTCTCACCACTTATGGCCTGGAGTATGTCTACCACCTGCGCCAGCAAATGTCGGAGATCCTCATGGAGAAGGTGGGCGTCTTTCGCAACGGCCGCGAGCTCGTCACGGCCGTGGAGGAACTGCAGGAACTCCAGGATCGCGCCAAGCGCTTGGGGCTGCGCTCCACCGGACGAGGACCGAACCCCGAACTTTCGGTAGCCTTGCGCCTCCCCGGCATGATCCGACTGGCCATCATCATCGCCTACGGCGCGCTACAGCGCACCGAGAGTCGGGGAAGTCACTACCGGGAGGATTATCCCGCCCGGGACGATGCGCTCTGGCTTAGGCGGACCCTGGCAACCTGGCCAGCGGAGGCTGATCTACCACGTCTCAGCTATGAGCCCGTCAAGATCACAGAATCGCCCCCCGGCGAGCGCGGCTACGGTGAAACGCAGGAGGCGGCGAAAAAGGAGGGCTCCCGTGACTAATCGTACACTCACATTCTCAGTCTTCCGTTTCAACCCCTACGACCCCGAGTTCGAGCCCCGAATGCAGGAGTACACCGTGGAGGAGACCCCCAGGATGACCCTGTTCACTGTCCTGACGCGCATTCGGGAGGAGATGGACCCCTCTCTCCAGTTCGACTTCGTCTGTCGGTCGGCGGTTTGCGGCTCCTGCGCCATGCTGGTCAATGGCCGCCCCAGGCTGGCCTGCCGCACCCGTACCGATCAGCTCCCCGCCAAGATCATTCTTCAACCGCTTCCCTTCTTCCGCCTGATCGGGGACCTCTCCGTAGACACGGGAAGCTGGTTCGCAGAGATGGCCCACCGCGTCGAGTCATGGGTGCACACCGCCAACGCTTTCAATCCCGATGCAGAAGAAGCGCGGATGTCCAACGACCAGGCGCTGGACATCTACGAGCTGGAGCGCTGCATCGAGTGCGGCTGTTGTGTCGCCGCTTGCGTCACAGCTCAGATGCGGGATGACTTTCTCGGGGCGGCAGGCCTGCTGCGCATTGCCCGCTTCTGGATCGACCCGCGCGACCAACGCACTGATGCCGACTTCTTCGATGTTGTGGCAACCGATGCCGGTGTCTTCGGCTGCGTCGGTCTCCTCGCCTGCCACGACTACTGCCCGAAGAACCTGCCCCTGATGGAGCAGCTCGCCTACCTGCGCCGCAGGGTAATGCTTGGCAGTCTCCGCTCGGCTCTCGGCAAGAAGGAACGACAGCCAGAGGAGCAGGAGGCAGCCCACTAGACCGCGCCCAGCCGCACCGTCCTCCAGCGCTTGAGCGCCGCGAGACGACGACTCGACTACTCGCCCGCCGGGGTGCAAGCTTGGCGCTCGTCGCACGGGATCAGGAACAAAGAGGAAGGTTAAAGCGAAGCGCTCAGGGCAGTGATCGTCTAGGTGGCTGGAAGGGCGGCCCTACGCCGTCTCGCCGCGGGCCTCTTCTCCCATCGGCTCCACCACCTGGCCGCCGCCGCTGAGAAGGATAGCCCGGCGCCGACCGCGTATGGCCTCGGCATCCACCACGCACTTCTTGATGTCAGGGTGGGAGGGGATCTCGTACATCACGTCCAGCAGAGTGTCCTCCACCACCGTGCGCAGGCTGCGGGCGCCCATCTTGTGGCGCATGGCCTCCTCAGCCGCCGCCTCCAGCGCATCGTCGGTGAATACCAGCTCCACGCCGTCCAGAGCGAAGGAACGCTGAAACTGCTTCACCAGGGCGTTCTTGGGCTCGGTGAGGATCGCCACCATAGCCTGCTTGTCCAGCGATTGCAGAGGCACGATCACCGGCAGACGACCCACGAACTCGGGGATAAGGCCGTACTCCAGCAGGTCATCGGGCGCCACATGAGCGAGAATCTCATCGCGCGCCTTGGCCGCCTCATCTTGAGCGAGGCCAGCCCGGAAGCCGAGAGTGCGCTTACCCGTGCCCACGCGCTTGTCGACGACTGCATCGAGCCCCAGGAAGGCACCACCACATACGAAGAGGATGTTCGTGGTGTTGATCTGGATGAAGTCCTGGTGAGGATGCTTCCGACCGCCCTGAGGGGGCACATTGGCCACGCACCCCTCGATGATCTTCAGCAGCGCCTGCTGAACCCCCTCTCCTGATACGTCGCGGGTGATGGAGGGGTTATCGCCGCTCTTGCGGGCGATCTTGTCGATCTCGTCGATGTAGATGATTCCCCGCTCGGCCCGAGGGATGTCGTAGTCCGCCGCCTGGATGAGGCGCAGGAGAATATTCTCCACGTCCTCACCCACATAGCCCGCCTCGGTCAGGGCAGTGGCATCGGCGATGGTGAAGGGGGCATCGAGAATCCTAGCCAGCGTGCGAGCGAGGAGGGTCTTGCCGCAGCCGGTGGGGCCCAGCAGCAGGATATTGCTCTTCTCCAGCTCCACGTCCGCCGGGCGGTCACCAGCAGCAACACGTTTGTAGTGGTTATAGACGGCCACCGACAGCACCTTCTTGGCCTGCTCCTGGCCCACCACGTACTCGCTCAGTTGCTCATAGATCACCTTAGGCGGCGGGACCCGCCCGAAGGGGGCCTTGCCGCCGCCGCCGCCCCGGGGAACCGCCTCCTCCTCCACAATCTCGTGGCAGAGCTCAACGCACTCGTCGCATATATAGACAGAGCCGGGCCCAGCGATCAGCCGGCGCACCTGCTCCTGGCTCTTGCCGCAAAACGAGCAAACATACTGCTGCGTTCGGTTTCGGCGAGAACCTGGCATAGCTTTCTATCTTCCCCCCAAGAGAATCGACTCCCGCTTATTATAGCAGACGCTCACCCACCCAAGAATATGACAAGCCAGCGGGGAAACAACAAGAAGAAAACTCGCTCTGGGCCGAAGCGCCCGTAGAAGCTCATCCACGACCGCACCGGGATCTCGCCTACGATGCGCTATTCTCTGGCTTATTCGCTGAGTCTACGACCGCTGGCACCCCAGGCAGGAGAATCTCGTCTATGATGCCATATTCTTTCGCCTGCTTGACGTCCATAAAGAAGTTGCGGTCGGAGTCGCGGGCGATCCGCTCCGGCTCCTGGCCGGTGTGCTTCGCCAGGATATCGCGGATGACCTGCTGGTTGCGCAGGATCTCCTTGGCATAGATCTCGATGTCGGTGGCCTCTCCCGTAGCCCCGCCACGCGCCTGGTGGATGTGAACCGTGGAATGAGGTAGCGCGTAGCGCTTCCCCTTGGTGCCGGCCGTTAGAAGGATGGTAGCCATGCTCGCGCACATGCCCACGCAAATGGTGGCGATGTCGCAGCGCGCCAGTTGCATCGTATCGTAGATGGCCAGCCCAGAGCTGATGGCACCGCCAGGCGAGTTGATGTAGAGGTTGACGTCCTTGTCCGGGTCCTCCCGCTCCAGGTAGAGGAGCTGGGCGATGATAAGATTGGCTATCTGGTCATCAATGGGCGTGCCCAGGAAGATGATGCGTTCCTTCAGGAGCAGCGAGTAGATGTCGAAGGCACGCTCGCCCCGGGGGCTAGTCTCGACCACGTAGGGAATTATCATGCCAGGCTTGCTATGCATGAACCTCACTCCTTGCTGCCAACCTCGGTCTTGCCAACTTCTTCCGCGGCCTCGGCCGGTGGCGGCACCTCGTCTCCCGAAGCGATGGCCACCAGTCGCTCCACGGTCTTGCGGGTGAGCACAGAGCGCCTCAGGGCGTCGCGGCCGCCAGCGCTGTCGAAGATTTTCCGCACCTCGTCTCCTCGCGGCCCCGATGACGTCGCCAGGCGCTCGATCTCGGCATCGATGTCCTCTTCGCTCACCGAGATCGCTTCCGCCTCCGCCACCTTGCTCAGCACCAGCGAGCGCTGGATCCGCTCGACGGCCTGAAGGCGCAGATCCTGCCGCACCTCCTCCTCCGACTTGCCCACATGCCTCAGATAGCGCTCCACGTCCCCAGCCCCGCTCGAGCTAACCCGCTCGCGCAATAGTTGTTCCGTCTCCCGCTCCGCCAGCACCGGCGGGAACTCCAGCGAGGCGGCGGCCACCACCCCATCCACCACCCTCTCCCCCTGACGGGCATCCGCCTCCTGCTCGGCCGACTGCCGCAGGTCTGACTCCAACCGCTCTCGCAAGGCCTCCAGGCTGGGGAAGCCCTCCCCCACGACGGCGGCAAAGGTGTCATCCAGCTCCGGCAGCTTCTCCTCCTTGATCTCCCTCACCACCACCGTGCACAGGCAGGTCTTGCCGGCCAGCAGCCGCTGAGGGTGATCCGGCGACACGTCTATGCTGAACTCCCGCTCGACACCCTTCTCGCTCGCTAGAAGCTCCTCCACAAAGCCGGGCACCAGGACAGGCACCCCCTGGCGCAGGTGGATCTCGGCATCGTCCTCGGAGAAGACCTGGCGGCCGTCCACGCTGACCCGAACGTCTGCCCGCACCCGGTCGCCCATCTGCACGGGCCTGTCCACAGGCTCCAGGATGGCGTAGCGGTGGCGTAGCTCCTCGACCTTCTCGTTCACCTGTTCCTCGCTCACCGTCACCGGCTCTCGCTCCACCCTCATCTCTCGGTAGTTCCCCAGGTCAACGCTGGGGCGAACGGCCACGGTGGCCTTGAAGATGAGCGGCTCCTGTTGCACCACCTCGATGTTGGGGTAGTCGATGGCCTCGATGTTCTCTTCCTCGAGGGCCTGATTGTAGGCCTCCGGGATCAGCAGCCCCAGCGCCTCCTGCGTGATGGCGTCGCGGCCCACGTAGCGTTCCAGCATGTGGCGCGGTGTCTTCCCCTTGCGAAAACCGGGGACCTCCGTCTTCTGCGCCAGCTGCCGATAGGCCCTCTCCAGCGATCGCTCCAGGCGCTCGGGCTCGACCTCGATCTCCAGCACGACCTGGCTTTCGGGGATGCGTTCGGTGGTAACTTTCACGTCGCTATCCGACCCTCCGGATAGACATTATAGCATGGGCGGACAGATAGGCTCCATATGGCAGCTCTCATCCTGTAGCGAGGCCCCCTACCGCCGCCGCGGGCTCAGAACGTCGTTGAGGGCGTCGCCCAGGAGGTTGAAAGCGAACAGCAGCAGCGCCACCACCGTCGCCGGCACCAGCAGGAGGTGGGGGTGAGCGCGCAGGCTGCTCAGATCGCTGCCGTCGTAGATCATGCCGCCAAAGCTTGGATGGGGATAGCTGATGCCGATGCCCAGCCAGCTCAGCATGATCTCCATGCCGGCCATGGCCCCCAGCGAGAAGGTGATGCTCACGATGATGATGTTGCTCACGTTGGGCAAGAGATGCCTGGCCAGAATGCGCCCCACCGAGGCGCCCGAGGCCCGCGCCGCCAGCACGTAGTCGCTCTCCCGCAGGGAGAGAACCTGGGAGCGGATCAGGCGGGCGATGCCCACCCAGCCGAACAGGGCCAGGGCACCGAACACCAGGAAGTAGTCGGGCGCGCCCGCTTCAACCAGACCTCCGGCGACGGGCCACGACTCGAACTTGTCGAACAGGCCCTCAACGCGGGGCCTGACGGTGGCAGTGATCAGAAGCAAGAGCAGGATATCGGGAAGGGCAAAGAAGGCATCAGCCACCCGCATGATGAAGTTGTCCACCCACCCGCCGGCGTACCCCGCCAGCAGGCCCAGCCCTACCCCCAGCACCAGGCCGCCGGTGAAGATGGCGGCGGCGCTGATGATGACCGTGGTCTGCGAGGCCCAGATCACCCGACTGAGCATGTCACGGCCCAGACGGTCGGTGCCCAATGGGTGGGCCAGGCTGGGACCGGCGAAGGTGTTGTCCAGGTCCTGCTCGTTGTAGCCGTACGGCGACACCAGGGGAGCGAGGAGGCCCGCCATATAGATGACCACGATCACCACCAGGCAGAACATCGCCAGCCGCTTGCGCAAAAGCCGCCGCGCGGCCGTCGCGCCGAAGCGCGGGCCGGCTTCTTCCATCGGCTGCTCCAGGCCCAGCTCCGCTTCCGCCATGCTAGTACCTCGGCCCTCTCCCACCCAACCGCACGCGGGGGTCGATGAAGCCATAGGTGATGTCGGTGATCAGGTTGGCCACGATGAAGGCGGTGGCTGTTATCAGGGTGACCGCCATGATCACGTCGTAGTCCTGGTTGAACACGGCCTTCCAGATGAACTGGCCGATGCCGGGGATTCCGAACAGCGTCTCCACGAACAGGGAGCCGCCCAGCAGGCCCACCAGGGCGAAGCCCACAATGGTGGTCATGGGCAGGAGGGCATTGCGGGCCACGTGGCGGCTGATCACCACCACCTCCCGCAGGCCCTTGGCCCGCGCCGTCCGCACAAAGTCCGCGTCCAGCACCTCCAGGGTCTGGGCGCGCATCAGTCGCGCCACCCCGGCGATGCCCGGCAGGGACAGCGCCAGAATCGGCATGATGACCCGCTTATCGAAGATGCCGATCTTCATGCCAAGGATGTCCCTCTCCACCCAGCCGCTGCTGGGCAGCCAGCCCAGCTTGAGAGCAAATATGAACTGTAAGATAGGTATGACCACCAGGACGGGGACAGATCTAAAGAACAGAAAAACGCCGATCGCTAAAGGGTCCTGCCAGGTTCCCTGCCTGAGCGCCGCCCAGATGCCGACGGGGATGCCGACGGCGAAGATGATGAACAGCGCCACCAGATTGTACTGGATGGTGACCCACATCTTGTCGAAGATGATGTCCTCCACCGGCACGCCCAGGTAGGTAAAGCTGGTGCCCAGGTCGCCGTGGAGCACGTCCCACATATAGTTCCCGTACTGAACAAAGAACGGGTCGTCCAGGCCCCGCTCGTGGCGGATGCGCTCCACCACCGCCGGGTTGTGATACTGCCCCTGGAGCGTCTCCACCGGGTCGCCCGGGCCAAAGCGGCCCAGGGCGAAGGTAGCCAGCGACACGGCCAGAAGGACGAACGGCGCCCACATCAGGCGCCGCACTACGAAGGGGAGAATGCCCTGCATCTGCTTCTACATCTCGCCGCCGCGGTCTACTCCTCGATCTGGACGTAGCGGAGGCGCGGGATGACGAACGGAGGGAGAGTATAGCCCTCTACGTAGGGCTTGATGAGTACGCTGAACTTGTCGTGAAACAGGGGTATCCAGGGCGCCTCGTTGACGATGATCTGCTCCGCCTGCTGATACAGCGACATGCGCGTGGCCTCGTCCGTCTCCGTGTCCGCCTCCTGCAGCAGGCGATCCACCTCAGGGTTAGCGTATTGGCTGTAGTTGTTGCTGCTGCCGCTGTAGAACTGGATCTTCAGGAAGTTCTCCGGGTCAGGGTAGTCGGCCACCCAGCCCAGCTCGAACATCTGGAACTTGCCGTCGCGCAGATCGCGGAGGAAGGTAGCGAACTCCGTCTGGCGGGTGGAGACGTTCACCCCCAGGTTCTCCTCCCACATGGCCAGAATGGCCTCGCTCACCGGCCCCACGCTGGCTCCCCGTCCCGAGGAGGCAATCTCGATGTCCGGCAGCCCCCCGGGCCCACCGTACTCGGACTCCGCCAGCAGTTGCTGCGCCTTCTCCACGTCGAACTCCAGACCCTGGAGCTCCTCGTTGAAGCCGGGGATGCCCGGCGGCAGAATGCCATCGGCCTCGACCACCGCATCCAGCAGCACCACCTCGATCAGCTTGTCCTTGTCGATTGCGTGCGCGAAGGCCTGGCGCACCTTGGGGTCATCGAAAGGCTCATCCTCCACGTTGAAGCCGATGTACCAGATGTCCATGCGAGGCGCCTCATGGAATTCCTGATTGAGGGGCTCGGCCGGGTCGCGCACCCGCTCGACGTCGTTCAGACCGACGCCGGTGACATCGAGCTCATCGTTCTCGTACATGGTGATGGCCGACCCGCCGCCCAGGGTGTACACTACCCGCCCCAGCGATGGCGCCCCCAGGTGATAGCGGCTGTTGGGCTCCAGGACGATGCGCTGTCCCAGGTCCCACTCCTTCAGCTTGAAGGGCCCGGTGGCGTTGGGCTTGCGCTGCCAGTTGGTGTTGCTGAAGCAAGTGCTCCCATCGACCTGCCGGCGGTCCACCACGAAGCCGGTGGGATAGGTCAGCTTGGCCAGGAAGTAGGGCTTAGGTGCATCGATGGTGATGCGAAGCGTGTAGTTGTCCACCGCCTCGATGCCCGTGACCTCGTCGGCATCGCCGTCGATGAACTCCTCGGCCCCCACGATATCGCCCAGGTAGACCTCGGCCACCGTGGACTGGGTGTCGGGGTCGAGGGCCCGCTCCATGGAGTACTTGACGTCGCTGGCGGTCACTTGACGGTCCCCCTTGTGAAAGAGGACGCCTCGCCGCAGCTGGAATGTGTAGA
>JAIVWR010000040.1:0-9376 GCA_048636435.1 Acidobacteriota bacterium
CTTGTCGTAGAGCTCGTCCCGCAGGGCGATCGCTACCACGGGCATCTCCTCGTCTATGAGGGCGATGGGCCCGTGCTTCATCTCTCCCGCCGGATAGCCCTCGGCGTGGATGTAGCTGACCTCCTTCAGCTTAAGGGCCCCCTCCATGGCTATCGGAAACTGAACGCCCCGCGCCAGGTAAAGGAAGTTGTTGTAGCGAAAGAAGCGATGGGCCAGCCGCTCGTACTCTTCATCACGCTGGGTTACTTGCCCCACGAGCGAGGGCATGCGGGCCAGGGGGTCGATGAGGCTGCGCAAGTGCTCTTCATCGTCGACGACGCCTCTCTCCTGGGCCAGATAGCAGGCCAGGAGGTAGAGAGCGACGATGGCAGCGGTGAAGGTCTTGGTGCTGGCGACACCCACCTCCAGGCCGCAACGGGTATACACCACCCCATCGGCAATGCGACTGGCCTGACTGCCTACCACGTTGCAGATCGTGATCTGGAGAGCCCCCTGGCGGCGGGCCTCGTCCATGGCTGCCAGGGAGTCCACCGTCTCTCCTGATTGCCCCACAGAGATCACGAGGGTATCCGGGCCCAGCAAGGGCTTGCAGTAGCGGAATTCCGAGGCGTTGTCCACCTCGGCAGGGATGCGCGCTATCTGCTCGATGTAATGGCGACCGACCATGGCGGCGTGGAGGCTGGTGCCCATGCCCACCAGCACCACCCGCCGAATCTGGCCCAGCCTGCGCTTGGGGATCGCCACGTCCTCCAGGACCACCGCCGGCGGCTCGAACCGCGCCCGCCCACGAATGGTGTCCAGGATGGCCTCCGGCTGCTCGGCGATCTCCTTGAGCATGAAGTGCTTGTAGTTGCCTCTGGCCGCCGATAGGGGGTCATAGGACACGGTCTGAGCCTCTTTGGCCAGGACAGCGCCATCGACCGAGAGGTATGACACACTCTCTGACGTCATGGCAGCGATCTCCCCATCGGCCAGGAAGGCCACCCGCTGAGTGTGGGGCAGGAGGGCAGGCAGGTCGCTGGCCACGAACATCTCCCCCTGGCCGTAACCCACCACAACGCCGCCGGCATTGCCTACGCGGGCCGCCACCAGCTTGTCGGGCTCGCCCACGCTGAAGACCACCATGGCGTGGGCTCCCTCCATCTGGCCGATAGCTCGGCCCACCGCCAGCTCCAGGCTGCTGCCGTCCTGAAGGTAGTGCTCGATGAGGTGGGGGATGACCTCGGTGTCCGTCTCCGACACGAAGGTGTGCCCCTGATCGACCAGCCTCTTCTTCAGGGCCAGGTAGTTCTCCACGATGCCGTTGTGGATGACCACCACCCGGCCCTGGCAGTCGCGGTGGGGGTGGGCGTTAATGTCGCTGGGGCGGCCATGGGTGGCCCAGCGGGTGTGGCCGATGCCCAGACGGCTGCTGGGCCAGCGGCCGCGCATGCCGGAAGCCAGCGTGGCCAGCTTACCCACACTCTTCTCGACGCACAGCTCGCCGTTCTCGGCGAGCACGGCCAGTCCCGCGCTGTCGTACCCCCGATACTGCAGCCGCTGCAGCCCTTCAAGGAGAAGGGGAACGGCTGGCCTGTTGCCAACGTAGCCTATAATGCCGCACATATCGTCAGTCTCCTCCAGGTTGGACCCACAGGAAGCCAATCATAGAATACAATGACAATGCAAGCGATTGGGGCAAAGCACCAAGGCGAAATCCCTCTGATCGAAGGCCATCACTTTGGGGCCAACCCCCGCACGCAGCGGACGACCTCCTCCACCGCCCAGTCGGGGGTGGAGGCGCCCGCCGTTATGCCCACCCGCTCTCGCCCAGTCAGCCACTGCGCTTCCACTTCGGCTGCCGTCTCGATGTGATGGGTCTCCGCGCCTGCTTCGCGGCACGCCTCTGCCAGGTGGCGGCTGTTGGCGCTGTTGTGGCCACCGATCACCAACACCAGCTCGACCTCCTGGGCCAACTCTCGGGCCGCCGCTTGCTGGCTGGCGGTGACATTGCACAGCGTATTCACCACTTGCAGCTCGCTGATCTGAGCCAGGTGCTCGCGCAGGAGGCGGCCGATGAAGGCGGCGAAGCGGGCCGGACTCTGGGTGGTCTGGGGAATGATGGCCACTCGCGATGAGAGCTCCTGGGGCAAGGAATCAAGGGCCTCCTCGGTCAGGGCGATGCCTTTCCCCTGAGCCCAGCTCAGAACGCCCTTGACCTCGCGGTGGTCGGCGTCACCGTAAACGATGACGGTGAACCCGTCCTCGGCCATCTTCTTGGCCCAGCGCTGGGAGCGGGTGACGATAGGGCAGGTGGTGTCGATGATCTCCAGGCCCTTGGCCTTCGCCTCCTCCAGCACCTTCGGCCCCACACCGTGGGCGGCGATGGCCAGCGGGACTCCGCTCACTCCGTCGATGCTGCTGGTCACCTGAATGCCCTTCTCGGCCAGGGCAGCGACCACCTGGGGATTATGGACGATGGGCCCCAGGCTGATGATCGGCCCGCGCTCGCTGGCGGCCTTCTCCATCATGCTGATGGCCCGCCGCACGCCCCAGCAGAAGCCCATCTCCTTCGCTAACAGTATCTCCACAGCCACACCCGCTCTCTAGGTTAGGCCAATGCTCTCGGGCTGCTCTTTCGGTTGACTGGCTACCAACCCAGCGTAGACGCCGCGATACTCCTCGGGGAGAAGCACGGCGATCTCCTTCATGATACGCTCGGTACACTGTTCGACCAGCTCGGTGCTGAGGCGGCGGTCCTTAGGTAGCTCAAAGGGCTTGCCGAAGACCACACGCACTCGCGTAATGCGAAAGAAGGAGCGAGGCACGGCCACCCCTTCGGTGCCACTGACAGCCACCGGCACAATCGGGGCACCGCTGCGCAGAGCTATGATGGCTGTGCCTGGCTGTCCCTTGCTCAGGCCTGGCTTGCGGCTACGCGTGCCCTCGGGGAACATGCCCAGCACCTGGTTCTGCCGCAGGGTCTTCTCCGCCTTGCGCAGGGCCGCCAGATCGGCCCCGAATCGCTGCACGGGAATGAACCCAGCCAGTGTGTACAGAGGCCCGATGATGGGCGTCTTCCACAGCTCGATCTTGCCCATGTAGACGATGCGCCTGGGCAGCGAGACGGCTAGAAGAGGCGGGTCGAGCTGGTTCACATGGTTGGAGGCCAGAATGACCGGACCCCGCCTTGGGACGTTCTCCAGACCCACCACCTCCCTGCGCGTCCACACAAGCAGGATGAAGCCGAAAACCAATTTGGTGAACCGGTAGAACAGAGCAACCGCCACGGTCATCACGACTTGCCCTCCACCAGGGCCACGATCTTCTCCACCACCTGCTCCTGGTTCAGGCCGTCGGTGCTCATGACGATGGCGTCTTCAGCCGCCCTCAGGGGCGAATCCTCCCTCTGCGAGTCGATGGCGTCCCGGCGCAGGATCTGCTGCCGAACGTCGCTCTGAGTGAAAGACCTGCCCAGGGCGACCAGCTCCTCGTGCCGCCGCCGCGCCCGCTCCTCCACGGATGCATCCAGATAGATCTTCAGGTCAGCGCTGGGCAGAACCACCGTGCCGATGTCGCGGCCGGCCATCACCACCCTGCGCCGACTGGCCAGACGCCGCTGAACAGCTACCATGGCCCGCCGTACCTGGGGCACGCGGGAAACCAGCGACACCCCCCTCTCCACCTCCGGCTGCCTCAGGACGCCGGTCAGGTCCTCACCGTCGACCCAGATCGTGCAACGCTCGCAGGACTCGGCTGCTGGCGGGCCCAGATTCATATCCACCTGGGCGGCCAATCGAACCAAGCCCTCCTCGTCCTCCAGGTGGACTCTCCGCTGAAGGGCCAGCCAGGTTAGGGCACGGTAGGTGGCGCCAGTGTCCAGGAAGAGATAGCCGAGCCTTTCGGCCACCAGATACCCCACGCTGCTCTTGCCCGAGGCGCTGGGGCCATCGATGGCGATGGTTCGGGGAAGCCTTTTCTTCCCTTTGCCTGTCGTTGCCATCCGACCTTCAGCCGTTGGCCCCCGCCGGCCTGCCTCTGTCACGTCTATAGATTACCCCAAATCCCCTAGGGAGGGCGAGCCCTCTTCTGCGATCGTCGCCAGACAAAGAAGGCCGCTGCTGCGGCAGTAGCCGCTGGCACCGCCGTGGCCAAAATCAGCAGGACGGGTGAGAGGCCATCGCCCTCACCGCCCGCTGCGGCGACGCCTTCCACTGCCCGGACAGACTGACCAGTCCTCCTCTCTCTGTACAGAAAGACCGGTGTCCGCGAAGGCGTCCTCTCGGGACCCGCCTCGCTCTGGGAAAATCCATCTCGACCGGACGTGGTGGCCCCGGAGTCGCCCAGCACTGTGGGCGGCGAGTTCAACGCGGTCGGCGACGAAGGCGGTTGGAACTCTCCAGCCAGTGGCGTAGGCGTTACGGTCGACAGTGCGAGACCCTGCCCGGCGTCAGAGGGAGGTGAGAGAGGCGTCTCCGTGGCCGCGGAAGGGGGCGACGGCACAGCCGTCTGCGTGGGCGGCGGCATGGCGGTCTCCTCAAAAGAGATGTCATCAAAGTAGACCTTCCCTTCCGCTTCGGAGAGGGGGTCGAGCATCAGGCGCACCTTGGCGCTGGCAGCCTCGCTGGGGGCCAGCACGGGACCGGTGGTAAGAAAACGGAAGCCCGGGGAGTCATCTGTCAAGCGGATGGTGGAATCGACGCTGTCGATGGCCCTGCCACTCCCGTCGGGGCTGGCATACCAGGAGAGGCGGAGATACGCGCCCTGGACGTTGGCATCGTTCTTCAGAGCGTAGCCACTGAGAACATAGGCCTCGCCCCCTTCGATGGTCACCGTCTGGAAGACCCACTTGGTGGAGGTCGTTCGGCTGGTGAAGGCAGCGGCGAACCGCCCCTCCCGCTTGGCGACGGCGCTCCGCCGCAACTCGCCGCCGTACTTGCGCCAGGCAAGGGGCCTGCCCTCACCGTCGGCCTCCTCAAAGCCAGCGTTCGCCAGCCCGGCAGACGGGGTCGGGGTGGGCGGCGAAGGCGTGGCAGTGGACGGCACCTCCGTCGCAGTGGGAACGGCGGTGGGTGAAGGACTGGCTACGGGCGAGGGCGTGGGCGATGCGATTGGCCCAGGCGAAGGCGACGGGCTAGCGGTGGGCGACGGCGATGGGCTGGCGGTGGGCGGGGGCGTTTCCGTCGCCGGGGGCGAGGGGCTGGGAGTGGGGCTGGGAGCAGCGGGGCCGCTGAAGCTGAAGTCGTCCAGGTAGACGGTGGCGTCGAGGCCGCTCTTGAGCTCCAGCACCACCGTGATTTTGGCGAAGCGCGCATTCGACGGTGCCACCTGAGAGCCAGTGGTGAGACAGCGATAAGGCTGATCGCCTTCGACGGCACAGGCCGTCACAGCGTCAACGTAGCCGGCCTCGCTTCCCTGCTCGTCAAGCCACAGGACACGCACCGTCAGCCTGAGGACCTCGCTGTCCTTCCACACCACATACGCTTTGAGTTCGTACTGCTGGGCGTATCCGACGCTATCCACGAGTTGTTCGATCACGCAGTTGTCAGGGCCGTGACAAGCCAACCTTCCAGTATAGCTACCGTTATGCACCAGGGATGGCGTGTCCACCCTGTCGAGGGCGTCGCCGCTGGTGACGGCCCATTCACTGCCGAGATTAACCTCAAACCCCCGGTTGGCGAGGAGCTCGTCACCCCGAGCGGAGGGCGCCTGGAGGAGCAGCGCCGATAGGGTCACTGCCAGGAGCCAGGCAAGCGCCCAGGCCTTCCGTCGTCCCATTGTGGGGCTGCCTTTCGGCCTGTTACGACAAGCAGAGTAGCCCTATTTTAGAACGGAACGGGGAAAAGTCAATAAGGAGGGCGAACGGCGCCCTTAGATCGCTCGATGGAGGTTGGGGTTGGCGATGATGCCGGGGATGCGGCCGCGCTTAGCCAGCGGCCTAACCTCACTCTAAGACGGAGGCGCGGCCAATCAGCCACGCCCTCTCGCACGTATCCCTCGCGGTGCTAATCGGCTCCTCAGCGACGCAGGATAATCCTTCTCAGGAACAGCGTCTCCTGAACGGCGTAGGACCCTTCGGGCTGATCCTCTCCATCTTTTCTGGCCGGAAGGCGGCTTGCCTTTTTCTTGGCGGGCTGCCGCCTTATCAGCGAGGCAGGCACGCTAACAGCCCGCCTGCCCACCATGCGCAGCAGCATCTGGATGACAGCGCTCAGGGCGAAGACGGCCGCCCCTCGGGCCACGAGCGGCATTGCGCCTCGCCAAGCGACAGGAAGCTGGGAGCTGTTGCGGGCGGCCGGCACCCGCACGTTGCGCAAGGAGGCGCCACACTTCCGACAGAAATTATCGTCCAGGGAGCAGAGATTACTGCAGTTGGAGCAACGCATGACCTGCCTCCTTAGCCCGGGGCCCCCAAGTTGGCCCCATTATAGCAGCCCCTGGGCGCAACCGACAACGACGACACCCGCTAACCGAAGTGGCGACCATGGCGGGCCAGCAACGCCTCTCGCGTGGGCATGCCAGCCCGACAGCCCATGCTGGCGAGGCAGAAACCAGCGGCCACGTGCCCCAGCGAGGCGCAGCGAGCCAGAGGCTCCTCCGCCAGGAAACCCCAGAGGAATCCGGCAGCGAAGGCGTCGCCGGCGCCGGTGGCATCGATGACAGGGCCTTCGTGGGTAGGCAGCGCAGGCAGCCCCCAGCGGCTGTCCCGGCTGAGCAGCCAGCAGACGATGGGAAGCTCCCTTCGCTCCTCTGCGGCCTCCTCGATCTCCATCCAGGGCTGTCGCGCCATCCCTCGCCCGAAGGTCATCACCACCGTCTGGCAGCCCAGGTCCAGAAGGGCCTCAGCGGCGGTGGGAAGCTCCAGCCCCGTCAGCTCCCTGAGCTCATCAGCGTTGGCGAAGATGATCGTACAGCGGCTGACCAAGTCCGCCAGGGCATCCAGCCCACCATGGGCCAGCAGGGAATCAATAGACAGCGCTATCGCAGCGCTCGGCGGCAGAGCTTCGACGGCGGATCTCTGCACGGCCAACGGAATGTTGCCGCCGAAGGAGGAAAAAAGGACGAGGCGGGCGTCGGCTAGGTAGGCCGCGTCCAGGTCCTCCGGCTCGAAGAGGGCGTTCGCCCCCGGGTCGGCGTACATCGCCCGATTGCCCTCTTCGTCGGCGAAGGCGAGCACCGAGCCGGTGGCGACCCCCGCCTTGCGCACGATGTGGCCGGTATCCACCTCCACCTCGTCGAAGGAACGGAGGACGATCTGAGCATCGGCGTCGTCGCCCACCGCGCCCAGAAAGCCGCAGTGGAGACCCAGCTTGGCCAGGGCATAAGCGGTGTTGGCCGAGCAGCCGCCGGCATCCACCGCCACCTCATCGATCAGCTGGGCGCCATCGGTGACGACCTGGGGCACAGAGTAGATGCGGTCCACATTCAGGGCGCCTAGGCCGATGACGTCGAAAGCAGGCATGGCCTACCCCAGCGCCGCCGCTTGCTGGCGCACCAGGCGACGTAAGCGAGCGTGCACCGCTAGCGCCTCGGCAATGTCGACGCCGGCCAGCCAGTGATAATGAGCACCGGGCGCTTCGGCGTCCTTGGCCAACCGCGACACGAAATCGCGCGCGCCCTCCAGGCCACCGCTCTCCCAGACCCTCAGCAGAGGCAGAATGGCGGCGAGAGACATGGACGCCACTCCCACCGTCCCGCACTCCAGAGCGTACTGGTTGCCGTTGAAGACCACGGCCAGGCCGCCGGCATCGCGGACGGTGGTGAGCATGGCGTTGTCAGTGATGCTATCGCCGACCACCACCCAGTGGGGAGTCTCCAGCTGGGCAGACGTGGCGAACCTATCCAGGGCCTCGACCTTCCGCCTGCCGCCGACGGGCTTGACCGATGCCACTGCATCCCCCAGAGGCGTGCCGGCCAGCTCTTTCCAATAGAAGGCGTCGAGAAGAGCCTGAAGGCGCGCATCGTCCTCCTGGACCTCCCGCTGGCGCAGGGCCAGCTCGATGCGGGCCACCGCCCCCACATCGTCCCAGGTCAGACGAGCGGCCATCTCTTCCAGCGGGAAGCTGGTGCACGCCACCCGCTCGGCCTCCAGGCCCAGGCGCTGGGCCAGCCGCCGGGCGTACTGCTCATAAGTGGTGGTGATGCAGAAGACCTGATAGCCCTCGCCCGCCAGTTGAGCGATAATGTCTGCCGCCCCTTCCACCAGGGCGGCCGAATCGGCCAGCCGTTCAATATGGAAGCGACCCAGCCGGTGATAGAGAAGGAAGGGAACGATAAGGGCTAATGTATCGCCGGGCTCGTAGTCGGGGCGGCCGGCCAGGGCCAGGATGTCGTCGTAGCGGCTGATGGCCTGAAACACCTCGTGCCCCCCAGGTACCAGGCCCATGAGCTCGAAGGCGGCGTCCTGGGAGGTGAGAGGCCCCTCCATGTCGAAGGCAATGCAGCGAGTCGATTCTTTGGTCATGCTGAACCCACCAGACGGTCGATCTCCTGCGTCAGGTCGTATGCGCTAATGGGGAGACCGCCAACGTCCACCACTCTCCCGCCTACGATGCGCACCTTCTCGTCAGCGAAGGCGCGCAGGGTGGCCACCACGAGGGGAAGCTCACGCATTACGCCCTGACGGCGGATCTCCCGGAACAGTCGATTCTCCTCGCCTTCGCCGGCCTGCACCTCGGCCACGCTCCTCCCCACCACCTGCGCCCACAGCCGATCGAAGGCGGGCCCATGGATGCTATAGGTGCAGTAGGTGACGGGCGGACCCTGGTCTAGTTCCTTGGTGGCCAGGTGCATCATGACCCCCGCCGTCTTTGCCCTCTGCTCTATGAGTTGCCAGATGACCTCCTGCCAGGTGCCGACCGGCCCGCCCGGCGGCGCCGGGTGGAGGTTGAGGAGATTGTAGCGCTCGCAGGCCTCCTCTGTGAAGATCAGCATATAGCCGGCGAGGACGCCCAGGTCGAAGGGATGCGCCTCCAGTACACCTATCACCGCCCGGTCGTACTCCGCCCGCCAGGCGGGCAGCGGCTCGCCGGCACGGGCGAGCGGTGCGCCTCGCTCCTGGCGAAAGCGTTTGGATGACAGGCAGACCAGGGGTATACCGTAGCCCTCCACCAGATCGAAGAAACGGTCGCTGGCCGGATTCTCCCCCCGCTCGCGATTGCTGAACACGAAGGCGATGCGGGTGGCTGAGGTGGTCGCTTTCTCCGCCAGGTCCGCGCGTCCGGCGCCCAGCCCCTGCCCGACCAGGGTGGTGGCCGCTATTCCCAGCGCGAACCCCGGCACGCCCAGCTTCGTCAGCCCGTGCACGAACGCGCTGATCGGGCCGTTGCCGTCCGCGGTGACCGACTGCTCCTCGCCCCGGATTCGCACGCGCAGATCGCCGTGGATTAGGGTCGGA
>JAIVWR010000041.1:0-9340 GCA_048636435.1 Acidobacteriota bacterium
GCGGCGGCGAACAGCGAGGCCGGTCCTGCCGCGGTGGCGGTCCAGCGGTCGTTGCGCTCGTAGTAGGAGAGCCTGAGCAGGCGGTCGCCTTCGAGGCGCACGAGGTAGCAGCGGCGGCGGGGCTCCTGCCACTCGCGCTCCACCGCCAGCACATCGCGCTCGGCGCCGCGCCAGGTCACGCGCAGGGGTCGCTGAGGGTAGCGGCTGCCGGCGTAGCAGGCGACCTCGACCATCTCCTCAATCATCGATGGCCGGCTGGTCGGGCCTCTCGAGGAGCTCCGTCACCAGGCGGAAGGCCGCGCCTACGGCCGGCAGGCAGACGCGCAGGGGGACGTCGGAACGCCGAAAGGCTTGGAATCCCTCCGGCGTGCTGAGGTCCATCCCTGTCAGATCGCGGCAGGAGAGGTGGCCCGTCTCCTCCTCGAAGCGGCGGCAGAACTCGCGGGCGAGGGCGTAGGCCTGCAGGTGGGGTTGCGAGGGCTCCTCGCGGCCGTACTTGAGGCCGATGGCCATGACGGAGCCGACCACGGCGCCGCAGACTTCGCCTCTGCCACCGATGCCGCCGCCAAAGGGGGTGGCGATGCGGGGGATGACCTCGCTGTTTATTCCGAGTTTCTGGCTCACGGCCAGCAAGAGGGACTCCGCTCAGTTGTATCTTTGGGCAAGAAGCTTCTGGGCCTCGTTGAGTTCCATTGCCATCGTCATCACCTCACAGCTTGGGCCTGGCCTTGTGCCACTCGGTCGCCTGCTCGTAGGCGTAGGCCACGCGGAGGATGGTGGGCTCGTCGAAGGGCTTGGCCATGATGTGGAGGCCCACCGGCAAATCGTTGGCGAAGCCACAGGGGACCGAAATGGCGGGAATGCCGGCGATGTTCACGGGGATGGTGCAGACATCGCTTAGGTACATCTGGAGGGGGTCGGCCGTCTTCTCGCCCAGCTTGAAGGCGGGCGTGGGGGAGACAGCGGTCACCAGCGCATCGCACTTCTGGAAGGCGGCGTCGAACTCGCGGCGGATGAGGGTGCGGACCTTCTGGGCCTTCAGGTAATAGGCGTCGTAGTAGCCGGCCGAGAGGGCGTAGGTGCCGAGCATGATGCGTCGCTTCACCTCATCGCCGAAGCCGTGCTGGCGGGTCAGCTCCATGTTCTGCCACATGCTATCGCCGCGCATGTCGGAGTAGCCGTACTTGACGCCATCGTAGCGGGCCAGGTTGGCCATGGCCTCGCTGGGGGCGATGATGTAGTAGCAGGCGAGGGCGTAGCCGGTGCTGGGGAGGGAGACCTCGCGGTCGACTTCGGCACCGAGGTCCTCCATCTTCTTCACCGCGGCCTCGATCGAGGCCCGCACGTCGGCGTCCATGCCCTCCACGAAGTACTCCTGAGGCACGCCGATGCGCATGCCCTTGAGGTCGGGGATGAGCGACCGGGTGTAGTCGGGGACGTCCAGCGGCGCGGAGGTGGCGTCGCGGGTGTCGTGGCCGGCGATGACGTTCATCACGAGGGCGCAGTCGGTGACGTCCTTGGTGAGGGGGCCGATCTGGTCGAGGGAGCTGGCGAAGGCCACCAGGCCGAAGCGGCTGATGCGGCCGTAGGTGGGCTTGAATCCGACGACGCCGCAGAGGGCGGCGGGCTGGCGGATGCTGCCGCCGGTGTCGGAGCCGAGGGCGTAGATGCACTCGCTGGCGCCGACGGCGGCGGCCGAGCCTCCGGAGGAGCCGCCGGGCACGCGGTCGAGGTCCCAGGGGTTATGGGTGGGCTGGAAGGCCGAGTTCTCGGTGGAGGAGCCCATGGCGAACTCGTCCATGTTGGCCTTGCCGAGCATCACCAGGCCAGCGTCGAGCAGCCGCTCGGTCACGTGGGCTTGATAGGGCGGCAAGAAGTTCTCCAGCATGCGGGAGCCGCAGGTGGTGGGAACACCCTTGGTGCAGATGAGGTCCTTGATGGCGGCGGGGATGCCGGTAAGAGGGGCGGCGTTGCCAGCGGCGATGCGCTTGTCGGCTTCCTCCGCCTGCTTCAGGGCCAGCTCTTCGGTGACGGAGACGTAGGCTCTGACGTCGTCCTCGACCTGGTGGATGCGGTCGAGGACGGCCTGGGTGAGCTCGCGGGAGGACAGCTCGCGGCGTGCGAGGCGGTCGGCGGCTTCGTGGATGGTGAGGTCGTAAAGCTCCAGTGGTGGCCTCCTAAGCGCCTACTCCAGGACCGCCCGCACGCGGAAGAAGCCACGCTCGGACATGGGGGCGTTGGCGAGGATGTCCTCGGGCGGGTAGGAGGGTCGCGGTTCGTCGGAGCGCATCACGTTCTCCAGGGAGACGGTGTGGGAAGTGGGAGGGACGCCCTCGGTGTCTATCTGCTGGAGGACCTGGAAGTAGTCGATGATCTGGGAGAGCTGCTGCTGGAACTTGGCGACCTCTTCGTCGCTCAGGGCCATGCGGAAGAGCGTGGCAACGTGTCGGACTTCGTCACGGGTGATGGCCATGGATGTCACTCCTGCCTGATTAAGGTGGCCCTATTATAGCAGGGCGGTTGGCCCAGCCGAAAGGTGGGCTCGCCTAAAGCGAAGCATTGCCCGAATTGCCTATCGCTGGTGGCCCTGCTACCATACGTGAGGTTGTGGTTGAGGACGTGAAGACAATATCCGCTCCTGCGGCGGCTGGCCTAGGGCAGCCGAGCTACGTTTGGCGCTTCGGGCTGGAGCGCCGCCTCGATCTCATCCGCCGCTACGTTCCTCTGGAAGGTCGCCACATCCTCGATATCGGCTGCGGGATAGGGACGTTCGTCCAGCGCCTGCGGGAGTTCTCGCCGCACGTCTACGGAGTGGACGTGGACCAGGAGCGAGTTCGCAGGGGGGCGACGGCTCTGCCCCACCTGGTGGTGGCGGTGAGCGAGCAGCTACCGTTCGCCGATGGCACGTTCGATGTTGTCCTCCTGCACGAGGTGCTGGAGCACGTGCGCAACGATCGCGTCACTCTGGGAGAGGCCGATCGGGTGACCAGGCCGGGGGGAAGGATCGTTATCTATTGCCCCAACCGTCTCTACCCCTTCGAGACCCACGGCATCTTCCTGGGGAAGCGCTACGTCTACGGCAACATCCCGCTGGTCAACTACCTGCCGGACGGGCTGCGCAAGCGGCTGGTGCCCCACGTGCGGGCCTATACGAGGCGAGGCCTGAGGCGGCTGTTCGCCGGGCTGGGGGCGAGGCCCATCGTGCATACGTGCGTTTTTCCGGGGCTGGACAACCTAGCGGCCCGGAGTGCCGCGGCGTCTTCGATCTTGCGGCGCGTGCTCTACCCGCTGGAAAATACGCCCCTGGGAAACTTTGGCCTGTCTCATTTCGTTGTATTAGAGAAGAGGGGATAGGGGGTTATGGCCGGAGCGTACAGGTCTCGGCGGCGAAGGCTGCGGCGGCTCAACGGCGGCCGTAGGCGGGGAGCACCTCGCTGGTTCTGGCTGGTCGGCGCGCTGGTGTTCCTGCTGCTGGTGATGGTGGCCATCGGCGGCGGCATGTCCTACGCGGTCTACTACCACTATGCGGACGATCTGGAGCGACCGGACATCGCCCTGTGGCGCACCGGGTCGGCGGGGAGCCGCATCTTCGACCGCAACGGCAACCTGCTGTACGAGTTCGTGGACCCGCTGTCGGGCCTGAAGAACACCGTCCCCCTGTCGGAGATCTCTCCCTGGCTAAAAGCGGCCACCGTCTCTACCGAGGACGCCAGCTTCTACGATAACCCGGGGGTGAACATAAAGGGGTTGCTGCGGGCTGCCATGGAAAACCTGACTCCCTTCGGGCCGGGCTTCTTCAAGGGCAGCGGCGGCAGCTCCATCACTCAGCAACTGGTGAAGAACGTGTACATTCCCCCGGAAGAGCGGGCCGAGCGGTCGCTGGGGCGGAAGGTCAAGGAGGTCATCCTGGCGATCGAGCTGAAGCGGCGCTACGATGACGACCAGATCCTGGAGTGGTATCTGAACCAGGTCTACTACGGCAACTTTGCCTACGGTGCTGAGGCCGCCTCCTGGCGCTACTTCGGGAAGCCGGCGAAGGATCTGACCTTGGCGGAAGCGGCGATGCTGGCGGGGATTCCCTCGGCGCCGGGCTACTACTCTCCCGTCATCCCGGAGAACCGGCCGGAGGCTATTCGCCGTCAGCACTACGTGCTGGACCTGATGGTGGAGCACGGCTATATCAGCCAGAGGCAGGCGGATGAGGCCAAGCAGGAGGAGCTGATCTTTGAGGAGGGGACCTTCCCCATTCGGGCGCCGCACTTCGTGTTCTATGTGAGGGACATCCTCATCTCGATGTGCGAGAAGGGGCGGCTAGAACTGCCGGAGGACACCGACTGCTCTCAACTGGTGTACCGCGGCGGCCTGCGGGTCACTACCAGCCTCGACCTGCCGCTGCAGCAGAGAGCGGAGGGCATCATCGAGGAGCAGGTCAGCGCCATTGAGGGCCGGTACGGCGGTCACAACGCGGCGGCGGTGGTGATCGAGCCGGCTACGGGAGAGATCCTGGCGATGGTGGGGAGCCGCAACTACTTCAGGGAGGACATCGCCGGCCAGGTGAACATCACGATCTCCGAGCGCTCGCCGGGGTCGTCCATAAAGGTGTACACCTATCTGACCGCCTTCCTCCATGGCTGGACGCCGGCAACGGTAGTCAGGGATGAGCCGATCGACATCAAGTCGGACAGCGGTCAGCCCATCCAGAACTGGAACTTCAAGTTCAAGGGGCCGGTCACCGTGCGGACTGCCCTAGCCGAGTCGATCAACATCCCTGCCATCAGGACAATCCTGGCAGTGGGTGTTGAACGTGTCGTCGACACCGCTCACAAGATGGGCATCACCTCCCTCAACGACCCCGGTCGCTACGGGCCTGCCCTTACCCTGGGCGGCGGCGAGGTCAAGCTTCTCGACCACACGTATGCCTACAGCGTCTTCGCCAACAACGGGCTGATGGTGGGCATGCCGTCGGTGGAGGACTTGCCCTCGGGCTACCGCCAGCTCGATCCGGCGGCCATCCTGAGAGTGGAGAACGCTCTGGGAACGGTGCTGTACGAGTACACGGGGGCGGATTCGCTGCAAGTGGTACCTGCACCCTACGCTTACCTGATCACCGATATCCTGTCGAAGAGCGCCATCCAGTGGAGCGGCCTGCCCATCTCGCGGCCGGCGGCTGCCAAAACGGGCACGAGCGAAGGGTTCCGCGATGCTCTGGTGATGGGCTATACCCCCGATCGGGCGGTGGGTGTGTGGATGGGCAACGCGGATAACACTCCGATGGCTGAGGGCACCTTCAGCTTTGTTGGCTCCGGCCCGATTTGGAAGCAGATCATGGAGACTGCTCACGAGGGCGTGGAAGTGCACGACTTCGTGGTGCCGGCAGGCGTATATTTCTCTCCCTGCGCCGGCAGGTCGGAGGTGTTCGTGGAGGGCACGAAGTGCACCTACGTGCCGCCTAAGCCCAGCCCCACGCCCACGCCCACGGGCACCCCCCACCCGCGTCCCACCGGCACTCCGGCGACGCCGAGGGCCACTCCCACAGCGACCCCTGCGGTAACCCCGGTCAGCACGCCCACTCCGGAGCCGTCGCAGCCCCCCTCTACGCCAGAGCCGGGTGGCTAGGCTGACCTCAGCCAGCAACTCGTGGCCGAAGTCTTGCCCAAACTTGCGCTATGGCTGCCAGGCTATAGTATGTAGGATCGGCTTGCGATGAGTGCCTCCTCTGGAGGGGGGATTGCAGGAAGATAGTCCTGAGTCAGGGCTTCACCGTGGGCGCCTTCCGGGTGACGTTTTCATTCGGCGGCGGCGGGTGCCGCGCCGTGGGCTGCACCGAGTGCTGGGCGCGTCGGGGCTGTTCAGCGCAGCGTACGGCAACGTTGGCTCCTCCATCTACTACGCCCTCGGTGTGGCGGCCTTTTTCGCTCTGGGCCTGACGCCCGTAGCCTTCATCGTCGCCGGCCTTATCTTCGGCTGCACCGCGCTGACCTACGCGGAGGGGACCACGGCCATGCCGGAGGCGGGCGGGTCGGCCATGTTCGCCCGCCGCGGCTTCAACGAGCTGTTCAGCTTCATCGCCGGTTGGGCGCAGGTGCTCAACTTTGTGGTGACCATCGCCATATCTGCTTTCGCGGTGCCCAACTATCTGGCGGTCTTTCTGCCCATTCTGAAGACCTGGCCGGCGAACGCCATGTTTGGTATCGGCGTGGTGGGGTTTCTGGCGACCGTCAACGTCATCGGGGTGAAGGAGTCCTCAGGGGTGAACGTTGGTCTGGCTGTGCTGGGCCTGCTTACCCAGGTGTTCCTGGTGGTTCTTGGGCTGTTCCTCCTGCTCAACATCGACACGCTCATCGATAACGTGCACTGGGGGGTAGCCCCCACCTGGGACAAGCTTGTGATAGGCATCGCCATCTCCATGATCGCGTACACCGGTATCGAGACGGTGTCCAACCTGGCGGAGGAGACGCGCAATCCGGCCAAGAATGTGCCGCGTTCCATGTTCGGCGTCTTCGCCGTCGTTCTTTTTATGTATACCCTGTTCCCCCTGGTGGCCTTGAGCGCCATGCCGGTGGAGGAGGTCGCGCCGGGCCAGTATGAGACGGAGCTCGCGGACGAGTACATCCGCGACCCGGTGCTGGGGATCGTGGAGCAGTTCCCAGGCGAGGCCTTGCAGGCGGTGCTATCGGTGTGGGTGGGCATCCTGGCTGCTACCATCCTGATCATCGCCGCCAACGCCGGAATGCTGGGGCTGTCGCGCCTGGTGTACTCGATGGGGCGCTACAGGCAGCTTCCACCTGTGTTCAGCGAGATCGACGTCAAGCGACGCACGCCCGCCAACGCGATCGTCATCTTCGCGATCGTGGCCGCTGTGATGATCATTCCGGGCAAGCTGGAGGTGCTGGCCAACGTGTATGCCTTCGGGGCGATGCTATCGTTCGGTCTTGCCCATTTATCGATCATCGCCATGCGCGTGAGGGAGCCGGGGATGACGCGCCCGTTCAGGATTCCGTTCAACCTGAGGGTGGCCGGCAGACAGATTCCGCTGACGGCGGTCATCGGTGCCGTGGGCACGCTGGCCACCTGGGTGGTGGTAGTGGCCACCCAGGAGGCTGCCTGGGCGATAGGATTTCCCTGGCTGGCGGCAGGGCTGGTCATCTACCTGCTGTATCGCTGGGCGATCCGCGAGTCACCTACGAAGACGGTGAAGCTGGAACCTCCCGACTAGGGAGGCCATGGCCGGCGCCAGTGCGTGGCAGGGCAGGTCGAAGGTGATATGATAGGGGAGCGGCGGACAGGCGGCGCACCGAGATCAAGGTGGAGTGAGGCCCTCGACGGCCCTTTCGGCCAGCAGGCGGTCCAGTTCGTCTTCGCTGGTGATGTCGGCTACCGACCGGATGAAGTCGCCGAGGGAAGGATTCAGCCGCCGCAACTCCAGCATCTTGGGGCCGATAGGGCTGCTGGAAGCGGGCGTATCGCCGTACAGCCCGTGGAAGGCGAAGTAGGCCTGATTGATCTTGCGGATGTAGAAGCCATTTTCGGCGAGGAATTCCCTCTTTTCCTCCATTAACGCCTCGGCCTCGCCGATCTTTCCCTCGCTCAGAAGCCTGTCCACCTCCAGGCGCAGCTCGTGCATCTCCGCCCTGAAGTCGATGCGTGGCTCCTCGCGTGCCGCCTCGGCGGCGGCGACGTGGTTCGGCTGCGGCAGGGGGAAGCGCTGCTGCACCAGGTCCGCTATCTCCCGGCCGCCGATGTTGGCGACGGTTTCGTTAAGGGTGCGCAGGGTGTCGTTATCGAAATAGCGGCTGCCCAGGGGGTGGAAGAAGAGGTACTGGTGGAGCCACTCGTGGGCGACGGTCTCCAGAACTTTCTCATAGCCGGCGTGCTCGGGCACGGTACTGGGGTAGGTGGCGATTCCACCGATGCTCACCACCAGGCTGGAAACGCCGGTGGCGGCCGTCTCTTCCTCCAGGGCTGCCATCTGCTCGGTGGTCAGGCCTCTGCGCAGGAGGATGGCCCGGTCGTGGGAGATGCGCTCGCGGGGGGAGATGACCAGCACGCGCGGTGGCTGATCGAACTCGAAGTCGAGGGGCGGGAAGACGAAGCGCACTTTGGAGAATAGGGGCAGGGAGGTGGTGAGCCCCTCGTCCTCGACCACGCTGGACACTCGCTCCTCCAGGATGGCCTCGACCTTGTTCTCTAGCTGCTGCTGCTCCTTGCGTCGCTCCTCCAGGGTTGAGCGCAAGGACTCATCTCCGCTCTCGTCAACGTCTCGCTGCAGGGATACCACGTCCGCCGCAAGGGCGAAGTATCGCTGGAGCGTCTCGTTCTCCTCTTCGACGCTGGGGCCGTCGTCGAAGAGGTGGCCGACCTTGTAGAGCCAGCGGTTGAGGACGTGGCGGACCTCCCAGCCGGTGAGGTCGTAGCGGAAGGGGGCAGCGGCTTTCGATATGGGGTCGGAGGGTCCGCCGCCGCGGAGCAGGATGAAAGCGCTGGCCGCGGCGGTGACCAGAAGGAGGAGGCCTGCAATGGCTACTGCTATGCGCCAGGACATGGAGCGGGCGAAGAAGAGGCTAGGTGCCCTCGACGTTCATCTTGCCTGACGACAGCCCTGGCCGCGGGGCCGACCCGAGGCTGTCTCCGTTCACTTCCACGCTGTCGAGGATGTCCAGGGGTTCCTCCTGGCCGTCGAGGAGCCTCAGTATTTCGTAGGTGGTGGACCTCTGAGCGGGCCGCCTGCCGACATCGCGAATCAGGGCCCTCAGCTCCCTGGGGCGCATCAACTGGCCATGGATGGCGCCGGCAGCGCTGGAAATGCTCTCGTTGATCAGGGTGCCGCCGAAGTCGTTGGCTCCGGCATTGAGGCAGAGCTGGGCGAGCTTGGGGCCCTCCTTGACCCAAGAGACCTGTATGTTGGGGATCCAGTTGTTGAGCATCAGTCTCGATACGGCGTACATCTTCAGCACCTCGCTGCCCGTGGCCCCGGCTCGAACGTCCTTGACCAGGCCCTTCTTGTACATGGGCGCCTCCCAGTATACGAAGCCGAGAGGAACGAACTCGGTGAAGCCGCCGGTCTCCATCTGGATGTCCCGCAGAAGGGCGAGGTGTCTCGCCTTGTGCCAGGAGTCCTCGATGTGGCCGTACATGATGGTGGAGCTGGAGGGGATGCCCAGGCGATGCGCCGTTGTGACCACGCGGACCCAGTCGGCGGTGCTGATCCTGCCGGGCGAGATAAGCTTGCGGATGCCGTCGTCCAGGATCTCGGCGGCGGTGCCGGGCAGGCTGCCCAGGCCGGCGTCTTTGAGCAGCTCGAGGTACTCCTCCAGCGGCGTCCTCGACCTGACGGCGCCGT
>JAIVWR010000042.1:0-9130 GCA_048636435.1 Acidobacteriota bacterium
TTACCTACGCCGGCCCGCCCTACCGGTTCGGCGAGACCCCCTGGCGCATCCGTCGCCCGCCCCGCATCGGCGAGCACAACCAGGAGGTCTACTGCGGCGAGCTGGGCCTATCCCAGGAGCAACTGGCGGCCCTCACCGACGCCGGGATCATCTGAGGCCGAAGGAGATCAGTCCAATGCAGGCCAACAGGCTACCGCTGGAAGGCATCCGGGTGGCTGACTTCACCTGGTTCGGTGCCGGCCCCATCTACACCGAGAACCTAGCCAACCACGGCGCTCAGGTCATCCGGGTGGAATCCCAGGCGCACATCGACGGCCTCAGGGTTGCCCATCCCATGCCGGAGGGCAAGTACACCTTCAACGTCAGCGGCTACTACAACAACTTCAACGCCAGCAAGCTCTCCTTCACCCTCAACATGAAGCACCCCAAAGCGTTGGACGTAGCCCTCCGCCTCGTGGCCGTCAGCGACATCGTCGCCGAGAACTACACCCCCGGCACCTTCGAGAAGTGGGGCCTCACCTACCAGAAGCTTCAGGAGGTCAAGCCCGACATCATCCTGGTGCGAGAGCCCATGCAGGGCAGCGATGGCCCCCATGCCAACTTTGGCGGCTTCGGGGCGGTCATCTCCCCCCTGGCGGGCGTCAGTCATCTCAGCGGCTCCCCCGACCGTGTGCCGGTAGGCCTGGGCACCAACTACACCGACTACGTCATCAATCCCGGCCACACCGTCATCGCCACCCTGGCCGCGCTGCGCTATCGCAACCGCACGGGCAAGGGGCAGCTCGTCGAGGTGGCCCAGGTGGAGTCGTCGGCATGCGTGGTGGGCACGGCCATCCTCGACCAGACCGTCAACGACCGCGTCCAGAACCGGCAGGGCAATCGCCTGCCCCACGCCACCCCCCACGCGGCCTACCGCTGCCAGGGCGACGACCGCTGGTGCGTCATCGCCGTCTTCAGCGACGACCAGTGGCGGGCCTTCTGCCAAGCTATTGGCGACCCCCAGTGGTGCCATGAAGAGCGCTTCGCCACCCTTCAGGGCCGCAAGCAGAACGAGGACGAGCTCGACCGCCTGGTGGAGGGCTGGACCAGCACCAGGACGGCCGAGGAGGTGATGGAGACCCTCCAGGCGGCGGGCGTGGCCGCTGGCGTCGTCCAGAACGCCCGGGACGTGCTGGAGAACGACCCTCACCTCAAGGAGCGCGGCTACTACGTCTACCTCGATCACCCGGAGGCCGGACGCACCGCCTACGATGGCCCCGGCTTCCGCCTGTGCAAGACGCCGGGCAGGCTGCAGTCGCCGGCCCCGATGCTCGGGGAGCACACGGAGCGCGTGTGCAAGGAGGTCCTCCAGATGGACGACGAGGAGATGGCCCAACTGGTGATAGAAGGGGTGCTGTTCTAGCCCCAGCGGTCTGGTTGTCTCAGGAGGGAGATGCCCAATGGCCCTTGTCGACGGCGGCGATCTGGTGGCCCGCTGCCTCAAGCAGGAGGGAGTGGATGTCATCTTCACCCTCTGCGGCGGCCACGTCCAGTCCATCTACGACGCCTGCATTGACGAGAACATCAAGGTGATCGACGTCCGCCACGAGCAGGCGGCCGGCCACGCCGCCGAGGGCTGGTCGCGGGCCACCCGCAAGTGCGGCGTGGCGGTGGTCACCGCCGGCCCCGGCGTCACCGACGTCGTCACCGCCGTGGCCAACGCCTACCAGAACCGCAGCCCCATGCTGCTCATCGGCGGCCGCAGCCCCCTGAGCGATTTCGAGAAGGGCGCCCTCCAGGAGATGGACCAGGTGGAGTTCCTGCGACCCCTGACCAAGTGGGCCCGCTGCCTGTACGACACCGCCCGCATCCCCGAGTATATGGCCATGGCCTTCCGCCATGCCCTCAGCGGCCGCTACGGCCCCGTCTTCCTGGAGATGCCCGCGGACATGCTCTTTCGCCGGGTGGAGGAGAACAACGTCACTTTCCCCTCCAGCTACCGCCCCCAGGGACGTGTCCAGGCCGACCCCAACGTCATCCGGCAGGCAGCCCAGCTCCTGGCCTCGGCCCAGCAGCCGCTGGTCATGGCCGGCAGCCTCGTCTACTGGTCGGCCGCCCACGATGGCCTGCGCCAGCTCATCGAAAGGCTCCAGGCGCCCGTCTACCTCAACGCCATGGCGCGCGGCTCCGTACCGCAGGATCACCCCCTGTTCTTCTCCCGCACCCGTCGCGGTGCCCTGGCCCGCGCCGACGTCATCCTCATCATCGGCACCCCCCTGGACTTCCGCCTCGCCTACGGCAAGCGCTTCAACCCCCAGGCCAAGATCATCCAGGTGGATGTCGACCCCACAGAGCTCGGCCGCAATCGCGACATCGACGTCTGCGTCGAGGGCGATGCCGGCGCCGTCCTGGAGCAACTGCTGGCCGAACTGGGCGACGCTAGGCCCGACCACGGTAGCTGGCTCAAGACGCTGCGCGAGGAGGAGGAGAAGACCCTGGCCGCCCGCCGGGAGCTCCTCAACTCCGATGCCGTCCCCATCCACCCCCTGCGCCTCTGCAAGGAGATGGCCGAGTTCGTGGACGAGAACACCATCGTCATCGGCGATGGCGGCGACATCGTCAACCTGGCCGCCCAGGTGCTGCCCATCAACTACCCCGGCCAGTGGTACGACCCCGGCCCCATGGGGACGCTGGGGGTGGGCACCGGCTTCGCAATGGCTGTGAAGACCGCCCGCCCCGAGAAGAAGGTCCTGATGGTCAACGGCGACGGCACCTTCGGCCTCAACGGCTTCGAGTTCGACACCTTCGTCCGCTTCGACCTGCCCGTGGTCTCCGTCGTGGGCAACGACCGCCAGTGGGGCCAGATCGCCGTGGGCCAGCGCATGATGTACGGCCGCGATCGGGCCATCGCCACCGTCCTGAGAGACAGCGCCCGCTACGACAAGGTGGTGGAAGGACTGGGCGGCCATGGGGAGTTCGTGGAGCGGCCCCAGGACATCCGGCCGGCCCTGGAGCGGGCCTTCGCCTCGGGCAAGCCGGCCTGCGTCAACGTCATCACCGACCCCGACCCACCGGGCATCCGGGGCGGCTACCAGTTCATGTAATGATTGTCCTGCCCCGGCTGCGGCTCCGGTCAGCCTGGACGCTAGCCGCGGCAATGCAGTAACATCCCCCTTAGCGTTAAGCCTTCGGCGCACAGACAAAAGCAGAAGTAGTGGAGAGTCAGCATGGATGTCCAAAACAAGGTGGCCGTGGTCACCGGCGCCAGCCGCGGTATCGGCAGGGCGATAGCCGTCGCCCTCGCCTCTGCCGGCGCCGACGTCGTCTGCACCGCCCGCTCCAGTGAGGCCAGCCCATCCAAGATCCCCGGCACCATCGACCAAACCGCTCGAGAGGTCGAGGCCCTGGGCCGTCGTGCTCTGGCCATCCCCATGAACCTCGCCAAGGACGAGGAGATAGAGGCGATGGCCCGCCGCACCCTGGCAGAGTTCGGGCGGATAGACATTCTGGTGAACAACGCCGCCGTCAGCGCCCCCGGCTCCCTCCTGGACGTTCCGCTGAAGCACTGGGACCTGGTGATGAACGTTAACGTGCGGGGAGTTTACCTCTGCACCAGGGCCTTCCTGCCCACCATGATCGACCAGCGCAGCGGCTGCATCATCAACATCTCCTCCTACGCCTCCCAGGCGGAGGGAAGTTGGGGCCTGGCCTACTCGGTGTCCAAGGCGGCCCTGGAGAGGCTGACCACCGGCCTCGCCGCTGAGGTGCGGTCCTATGACATCGCCGTCAATGCCCTTCAGATCGAGCGCTTCGTGGCCAGTGAGGGGTTCGTGTATCTTACCCCCGGCACCGATCACTCCACCTGGGACAAGCCGGAAGTGTCAGGCGAGGCCGTCCTCTGGCTGATCCGCCACGACCCCACCTACACCGGTCAGGTAGTGACCCTGGGCGATATCGACAGCCAGCGGGCTCAGGCCTGAACAACCGACTCCGCGAGGCGGGAGATGACAATACACGGCCCGCGGACGGGGATGCGGTAGGCTTAGGACGCGCCCGCGCTTCGGCCCTATTCTTCCCCCGGCCACATGTCTCGGAAGACATACCACTGGTCGGGGTAGCGCCGAACGAAGCGCTCGAAGATGTCCACCAGTTGCTGGGTCACATCGCGGATGTCTTGCTCGGCGTCCTTCGTCCTATCGGAGAAAATAGGAGGGCTGGCGTAGGCGATGAAGCGATTGCCTGGCCGTCGCACTGCCACCCCGAACACGATAGGGGCGCCGCTCATACGGGCCAGCCGCGCCGGGCCGGCGGGAAAGTAGGTGGGGTGGCCCAGGAAGTCCACCGGCACGCCACCGTCGTCCCGATAGCCCACGTCCACTATCAGAGCCACCATCTCCCCCCGACGCAGGGCTCGCAGTAGCTGCATACCGGTTCCAACCGTAGGCAGCAGGGACACCCCCATCTTCGCCCGGCAGGTCACGATCCAGTCCATCATAACCTTAGGCCGCAACTGCTCCATGACCGAGGTAATGCGAAAGCCCCTCATCCGAACAAGAGCACTCGCCACCTCGATGCTACCCATGTGGGCGCTGGTGAAGATGACCCCCTTGCCGTGCCGCAGCGCCTCGTCGAAGTGCTCGTCGCCCTGGATGGTCACCCGCTGGAACTGTCCCGTCGGCCAGCCCTGCACGTGCAGGAGCTCGGCGACGTACTTGCCAAAGTTGCGGAACGAGCTGCGGGCCAGGCGCTTAACCCTTTCGTCATCCGGCGAGCAGCCGAGCATGCGGGCGTAGTTCCGCAAAGCGCCCTCTCGCTTGCTCGTCCAAAGCCAGTAAACCACATCGGTGATGGGCAGGGAGATATGATAGGCCAGGCTCAGAGGTACCACCCTGGCCACAGCCACGTTCACCGGGTACAGCCAGGACTCGAGACGCCTATTTTGGGACAGTGCTGCCCTCTTTTCGGTGTTGGCTGTCATCTTCTCTCCAGCGCCCTCCTAAGCAAACGACTGCTCCTCCTGCCTACGTCACAATGTTTTGCGATTAGGTTTGCCCCTCGGCGTATGTCTCCTCCAGCTCCCGCACCCTCTCCTCGGACAACCGCATGAACAGTCCATACGACTCCGCCATCAGCCTTCCGTCCTCGCTGCGGATCTCCCCCCGCACCTCCAGCCAGCGGCCGCGGTTGCGGATGACCTCCCCCGAGACCGTCATCTTCTGATGCAGGGGCAACGGCTGGCGGAACTTGACCTCCATCTTGCCGGTCACCGCCCACACGCCCAGCCCGTACATCGCCCAGCCCATGGCCTCGTCCAGAGCGGCAGACGTCACCCCGCCATGCATGAGGCCAGGGTATCCCCGGTGCCGCTCCTGGGGCAGGAAATCGGCCACCGCCTTGTTCCCCTCGAAGCGAAACTTCAGCTTCAGACCAGCGGGATTGAGGTCCCCGCAACCGAAGCAATACCGTCTAGCAGCGATTTCCCCTGGCAAGCCCTACTCCTCGCAGGCCCTGAAGATGGCCACCGAGTTCTGCCCGCCGAAACCGAAGCCGTTGGCCATCGCCGTCCGGACCGGCGTGTGACGGGCCACGTTGGGCACATAGTCCAGGTCGCACTCGGGGTCCGGCGTCTCCAGATTGATGGTCGGCGGGATGATGCCATCGCGGATGGCCAGCACGCAGGCGATGGACGAAATGCCTCCCGCGGCGCCCATCAGGTGCCCCACCATCGACTTGGGCGAGCTGATCGGCACCTTGTACGCGTGCTCCCCGAACACCTTCTTGATACTCATGGTCTCCGAAACGTCATTGAGGGAGGTGCCCGTGCCGTGGGCGCAGATGTAATCGATGTCTTCGGGGCCCAGGCCGGCCGACTTGAGGGCGCGGCTCATGGCGAGAGCCGCTCCGTAGCCGTTGGGATCGGGAGCGGTTATATGATAGGCGTCAGCGGTGAGGCTCCCTCCCAGCATCTCGGCGTAGATCGGCGCACCCCGCTGCTTGGCATCCTCGTAGCGCTCCAGGATCATCACCCCCGCCCCCTCGCCGGGAACGAAGCCGTCGCGGTGCAGGTCGAAGGGACGGCAGGCCTTCTGGGGCTCGCCGTTGCGGGTGGACAGAGCCCTCATGTTGCAGAGGGCGGCGAAGACCACCGGAATGAGGGCCGACTCCGAACTGCCAGCGATGACCACCGCTGCCTCGCCCAGGTCGATGAGGTGCTTAGCCTCCACGAAGGCATAGATGCCACTGGCGCAGGCCTCGATGGAGGTAATGACCGGCCCGTGGATGCCCCATAGCATCGATACCTGACAGGAGGCCATGTTGGGGATAAGCGCAGGTATCAGCAGGGGGCTGACGCGACCGGGTCCCTTGGTGAGGAAGACCCTCTCTCCCTCCGCCACGTCGGGCATGCCACCGCCGCCGGTGTTCATGACCACGCCCACCGAGTCACGGTTGTGGTCGTCGATGGCGAGGCCGGCGTCAGCGAGGGCCATCTTGGCGGCGGCCGCGGCGAACTTGACGAAGCGGGAGCCGCGGCGAGCGGTCTTGGCGTCCATATACTGAGCAGGGTCGAAGTCCTTCACCTCGCCAGCGATGCGACAGGCGAAGGGGCTGGCGTCGAAGGCGGTGACCGGCGCCACGCCAGAGACGCCGTGGGTCAGGTTGTGCCAGAACTCCTCCACCGTAAGGCCAATGGGGCTTATCACCCCGATGCCGGTGACCACTACTCGGCTCACAGCTTCACCTCCGCTTGGCCAGCAACGAGAACCTCGCCCTGCTGGTTCAGGCACCCGACGTCACACCACAGGCGGCGTCCCTCATGCCCTTCTTGCACCCGCTGGACGTGGCCGCCGATGGCGACTGTCTCCCCCGACCGTGCTGCCCCCTTGAAGCGTACCTTCAGCCGCCCGCCAGAGAGCCAGGCCTGGCCGAAGGCCGCCGTCAGCATCTCCGACAGGTAGGCCAGCAGGAGCATACCGTGGGCAATAGTCCCACCGAAAGGGGTCTGAGCGGCAAAGGCGGGGTCCACATGGATCGGGTTGAAGTCGCCGCTGGCACGAGCGTAGCGGTCGATCTTCTCCTGGCTAAGCGTCTTGGCCAGAGACGGCAGCTCGGCCCCCACGACCCAGCGCTCCTTGCCTATCGCTTCCTGCCTCATCGAGGCACCATCACAGTCAACCGCCCCGTCAGCACCGGCTGGCCAGACTCGTCCGTGCCTTCCATCCCGACCGCCAGGATCCACCACCCAGCCCGCTGCGAACGATGGCTCAGCCAGGCACGGCAGGTGATCCGCTCGCCCGCCTCCACTGCCCGCACGAACCCCAGTTCCTGGGAGCCGTGAATAGCGCCCGCTGGCAGCACCATCTCCTCCATCAGCGACCGCAAGGCCATCGCGGCCACCGCCATGGGCGGCACCCAGGCCTTACCTTCCGCCTGAGCCAGACGGGGCAGCGCCTCGTCCTCCACCGCCTCCAGGTAGCGGGCCACCGCCTCCTCGTCCAGAACGAAGGACGTAGCCGAGAACTGGTGACCCGTCTCCAGCGCGTCGATGGCCTTGTTCACACTCTAGATTCCTCTTCCGCTTGAGGCAAGACCCCCAATATGAATGGCACAAGAAGGACAATCTGTCAATGGCGCTACGCGGGTTATCCTATTAGCCCTTCGCGGCACCCGCGAAGCGGCTGATATCGATGATCCGCCGCTCGTGGGTGCCCTCGCCGATCTTCACCCCGCCCTCGTTGTGGACCTCCACGGCAAACACACAGCGGCGGCCATCCACTTCCTGCACCGTCGTCCTGATCGTGACCTTCATACCGATGGGCGTGGGCGCGGTATGAGCGATGTTTATGCGAACGCCCACCGACTGCTCCCCCGGGTCCAGGAAAGGCAGCAGGCTCTGGAGGGCCGTCATCTCGATGTGCCCCACCATGGCTGGTGTGGAGTAGAAGGACGCCCCCGGCCCCAGGTGAGCGATGCCCATCTCCGGCGTAGTGGCAATGGTCATCTCGTTACTGTGCCCCAGGGGAATCTCCTTCATCTCTCCTGCCTCCCTTGACCAGCATGCGCAGCCCGGTTCCGCCTTAGTATAAGGGATGACCAGCCGCCAGTCACAGCATCGGCGCCAGGGCAGACGCCCCTCCTCCCCTCGGTATTGCTCCCGCCTGGTGGTATAATCTGCTCAGCACTTCCGAGCCGTTCCCATAGAACAGACCAATAGGTCTGCCGACGGCGGGCAGTTGGGGGGCAGGACTTTGGACTTCGGGCAGTTGGAAGCTTTCGTTCAGGTGGCAGCCCACCACAGCTTCAGCCGCGCAGCCGAGGCTCTTCAGCTTACCCAGCCCTCCATCACCGCCCGCATCCAGGCCCTGGAGCGAGAGCTGGGCGAGAAGATGTTCGAGCGGGGCGGTCGCAGCGTGCGCCTGACCGACGCTGGCACCATACTCCTTCCCTACGCCGAACGCATTCTCCAGATGCTGCGAGAGGCCAAGGAAAGCGTAGAGGAAGTGCGCAGCGTCCAGGCCGGCAGGCTACGCCTGGGCTCCGCCCTCACCATCAGCACCTACGTCCTGCCTCGCATCCTGCGTACCTTCCACTCGCGCTACCCCGGCGTCGAGGTGATGGTGCACACCGGCCGCTCGGAGCAGGTACTCAATATGCTGCTCAGCGACGAGGTACAGGTGGGACTGGCGCACTCTCTCGTCCACCCCGATGTGGAGACCGTCGACCTCTACGCCGACGAGGTGATCCTGGTGGCCAACCCCGATCACCCCTTCGCCGCCAACCGTCAGGCCACCATCGAGGAGGTGGGCAGCCAGCCGGTCATCCTCGCCGACCGCGGCTCCAGCTACTACGGCCTCACCCACGGCCTATTCCGCCAGGCAGGGGTCGTGCCCAACGTGGCCATGGAGCTCGATAGCATGGAGGCCACCAAGCGGATGGTGGAGGAGGGGCTGGGCATCGCCATGCTGCCCCGGGTTTCGGCCGAGCGGGAGCTGTCGTTCGATCCGGGCAAGTGCATCGGGTGCGGGTACTGCTTTCGCGTCTGCCCGCGGCAGGCCCACCGGATGGAGGCCGACGCCCACACGCTGGACCGCGAGCGCTGCGAAGTGTGCGGCTCGTGCACGGCCGAGTGCTGCGCGGGCGGCCTGGGGATCAT
>JAIVWR010000043.1:0-9018 GCA_048636435.1 Acidobacteriota bacterium
GGGTAGCCGTCGCCAGCTCCAGCGCCCCCAGCTCCTCCAAGGTCGGCATCGGGGGTTCAGGCTCCGGCGTCGCCTCCGCTGTCTTCTCCGCTAGCAGCCGCAGGAGGGGCTGCAGATGAAGGTCTGACACGCCGAGCGCCCCCGCAGGCTTGGGCACCACGACAGACACGCTCATGCCGGGCGTTGAGTCCGCCGAGGCATCATCGCCCGCGGTGACAAGCCTCTCCAACCGGAGCGACCCCAGGCTCACCAGAGCCAGAAGCTCCAGCGTCAGAAGGCCCACGAGGAAAAGGCGCGAAAGCTTGAAAGAAGTCAAATCAAGACCAGTATATGCCTGGAGCGAAATGCCCGTCTAGCCTCTTCGCGGGCGCTCCAGTTCCTCGCTATCGAGAACGATGGTCACCGGCCCCTGATTGTGGATCTCCACCAGCATGCGGGCCCCAAAGCGGCCCATCCCCACCTCGACGCCTGTTTCCCGCAGAGCCGCCGCAAACGCCTCGACCAGGGGTTCGGCCTCCTCCGGCGGTGCCGCACGGGTGAAGCTGGGCCGCCTCCCCTTGCGGGTGTCGGCCAAGAGGGTGAACTGGCTCACCACCAGCGCCTCACCACCCACGTCCAGGAGGGATAAATTGAAACGGCCGTCCGCATCGGAGAAGATGCGTAGCTCGGCCGTCTTTCTGGCTAGCCTGTGGGCGTCCTCGGCGGTGTCCCCCGCAGCCACTCCCAGGAGCACCACCAAGCCTTGCTCTATCTCGGCCAGCCGCTCCCCGGCTACTGTCACCGAGGCACGGCTGACCCGCTGAATGACCGCTCGCACCGCCGCCTACTTCTTGGCGGAGACCTCTGATGTCCCTTCAGGCGCCGGCTTCTCCTCCTTGGCCTCCTTCTCAGCGGATTCCCACTCGTGATTCTTGCGGTTATCGGTAACGTAGAAGCCCGGCCCCTTGAACACAATGCCGGGCGCATGGAGAAGCCGCCGCGCCAGCTCGCCGCACACGGGGCATGCCTGCTCCACCGGGGCGTCGAATCCTTCCCTCTTCTCGTATTGATGCTGGCACTGGCCACACTGGTACTCGTAGATGGGCAAGGCAAACCTCCTGCTGGCACGGGTATCCAAGGAAAATGCTACAGGAACGACGCCTTTGGAGCAAGAACCTGGCATCTGCGCCACGGCCGAGCAGGCCACATCCCCCTATCGGACGCCGTTGCTCCGCCCATACGCCTATGCTATACTTTCACCCAAACACCGGACCGATAACAGAACTCAAGGAGGATAAAAGGCCTTTGACCAGCCCCGTCTCCATGAAGGCGCTGCTTGAAGCCGGAGTGCACTTCGGCCATCAGACCCGCCGTTGGAACCCCAAGATGCGCCCCTTCATCTTCAGCGAGCGCAACGGCATCCACATCATCGACCTTCAGCAGACGGTGGGGCGCCTGGAGAGGGCCTGCGAGTTCGTGCGGAACGTGGCGGCTCAGGGAGAGGCCGTCCTCTTCGTCGGCACCAAGAAGCAGGCCCAGGAGACTATTGAGGTGGAGGCCAAGCGCTGCTTCATGCCCTACGTCAGCAGTCGCTGGCTGGGAGGCACCTTCACCAACTTCGCCACCATCCAGGCCCGCATCGACCACCTGGTGCGGCTGGAGGATGCCCGCGAGCGGGGCGAGTTCGAACGCATGCTCAAGAAAGAGGCCCTCAAGGTGGAGAAGGAGATTGCCCGCCTGAACCGCCACCTGGTGGGCATCAAAGAGATGACCAAGCTGCCCGGCGCCTTGTACCTGATCGACCCCTTTAAGGAGACCATCGCCGTGGCCGAGGCCGTCCGCATGGACATACCCATCGTGGCCATGGTGGACACTAACTGCAACCCTGACGAGATCGACTACCCCATTCCGTCCAACGATGATGCCATTCGGGCCATCAAGCTTGTGACCGGCCGCATAGCCGATGCCATCCTGGATGGCCTGGCCGCCCGCGAGTTCGCTGCCAAGGAGGCCCTGGAGGCAGTGGACGTGGGAGCCTTCCAGCAGACTGGCTACGTGGCCTCTCCCGATGAGCCGACGCCCTCGTACGTGGCCGAGCCCGAAGAGCAACAGCCCGAAGCGGCGGCCAAGCCGGAAGAGCCACAGCCAGAGGCGGCGGCCAAGCCGGAAGAGCCACAGCCAGAGGCGGCGGCTGAGCCGCAGGAGCCACAGCCAGAAGAGACAACCGAAGGGGAAGCCGAGCCCCCGCCCAAATCAGACGAGCAGCAGGAACAAGAAGTAGCCAGCGAATAGCACAACAAGCCTGGGGCAAGATATGATGGCTGTTTCCGCCGAGACCGTCAAGAAACTGCGCGACCTAACTGGCGCCGGGATGCTGGATTGCAAGAAGGCCCTGGAGAAAACCGGCGGAGAGCTGGACAAGGCCAAAGAGATCCTGCGTAAGCGGGGCATTGCCATAGCCGAAAAGAAGGCCACCCAAGAGACGCGGCAGGGCTTGGTGGAGGCCTACATCCACCCCGACGGCCGCCTGGGCGCGCTGGTGGAGCTGAATTGCCAGACCGACTTCGTGGCCCGCACCGACGGGTTCCGGGCCTTGGCCCACGAACTGGCGATGCAGGTGGCAGCCACCGACCCCCAACACCTCGCCCCGGACGAACTACCAGCAGGCAGCGACGGCAACCCCGAGGAGCTATGCCTGCTGGCCCAGCCCTTCATCAGAGACCCCAGCCGCACCATCCAAGACCTGATCAACGACACCATAGCCAAGACCGGCGAAAATATCAGAGTGCGCCGCTTTGCCCGCTTCCACTTAGGGCGCTAAAGGCAGGTGTCCCGTGGCCACGGCACCCTACAACCGCATCCTCCTGAAGCTCAGCGGTGAAGCCCTCATGGGTGACCAGAGTTACGGCATAGACGCCGACACCCTGACCCTCATCGCTGGCGAGATCAAGAATGTGCTGGACATGGGCGTCGAGGCGGCGGTTGTGGTGGGCGGCGGCAACATCTTCCGCGGCTCCGATGCCAGCGCCGCCGGCATGGATCGGGCCACCGCCGACTACGCTGGCATGCTGGCTACTGTCATCAATGCTCTCGCCCTCCAGGACGCCCTGGAGCGGATGGGCGTCACCGTGCGCACCCAGTCGGCCATCATCGTTCAGGCAGTGGCCGAATCCTACATTCGCCGCCGGGCCATGCGCCACCTGGAGAAGGGGCGGGTAGTCATCTTCGCCGCCGGCACCGGCAATCCCTACATGACGACCGACACAGCGGCCGCCCTGCGGGCTGTCGAGATCGGTGCAGACGTTCTGCTCATGGCCAAGAACAAGGTGGACGGCGTCTACGATGCCGACCCCGCCAAGGTTGCCAGCGCCCGCCGCTTCCAAACGCTCAGCTACATGGAAGCCCTCAGCCGTCGTCTGGAGGTCATAGATAGCACCGCCCTCTCCCTGTGCATGGACAACAACCTCCCCATCGTCGTTTTCGACGTGCGAGGGCCCCATAGCATTACGCGGGCGGCCTGCGGCGAGAAGATAGGCACACTGGTGGCCCAACACGAGACCGCCCTGGCACCGGGAGGTGAGCAATGATAGACGATGTCCTGGCCGATGCCAAAGACCGCATGGGCAAAGCGGTAGAGGCCCTGCGCAAGGAACTGGCCACCATCCGCACCGGCCGCGCTCACCCGGGCCTGATAGAGCACCTGCGGGTGGACTACTACGGTGCTCCCACCCCCCTGAACCAGCTGGCCACCATCAACGTCCCGGAGCCTCGCCTCCTCACCATCCAGCCCTGGGACCAGCAGAGCCTGGGGGCCATAGAGAAGGCCATCCTCAAGTCAGACCTGGGGCTCAACCCCAGCAATGATGGCACTATCATCCGCCTGGTGATCCCACAGCTCACCGAGGAGAGGCGCAAGGAGCTGGCCAAGGTGGTGCGCAAGAAAGTGGAGGAGGGACGGGTGGCCGTCCGCAACGTGCGCCGCGACCGCCACGACGAGCTGCGTCGCCTGCAGAGAGAAAAGGAGATCTCCGAGGACGCCCAGTATCTAGCCCAGGAAGCGCTCCAGAAGCTGACCGACGGCTTCATCCAGGAGGTCGAGCGGGTGGGCGAGGAGAAGGAGACGGATCTGCTGGCGGTCTAAAGCGCTCGGGCGGCGTCTGCGGAGCAACCGAGCGTTATCCCTGTGCGTTCGGTAACGGTGGAATGAAGATCATGGCTGTAGAACCTGTCCAAGAGGCACCCCCCCTTTCCCTGACCTGCGTGCCGAACCACGTGGCCATCATCATGGACGGCAATGGCCGCTGGGCTCGCCAGCGAGGCTTGTCCCGCATGGCCGGCCATCGCGCTGGCACCGAGAACATCCGCCAGGTCATCGAGCGCTTTGCCGACTACGGCGTCAAGTACCTCACCCTCTACGCCTTCTCTACCGAGAACTGGAGTCGGCCGCGCCTGGAAGTGCAGGGCCTCATGCGCATTCTCGGCCGGGTCATCAAGCGGGAGACCAACCACCTCCACGAGAACGGCATCCGCCTGATGCACCTGGGTCGCCTGGACGGCCTCTCACCCACGCTCCAGCGGCATGTCCTCGATGCTATCGAACTCACCAAGCACAACGACCGCATGACCCTGTGCATCGCTTTCAACTACGGCGGCCGGGCGGAGATCCTGGACGCTGCCCGCCGCCTCATGACCAACGGCCTATCTCCAGACGAACTCGAGGAAGGACTGTTCTCCTCCTATCTCTACACCGCCGACATCCCCGACCCTGATCTGATCATCCGCACGGCCGGCGAGATGCGCGTAAGCAATTTCCTCCTTTGGCAGGGAGCCTACGCCGAGTTCTACTCCACCGAAGTGTACTGGCCCGACTTCGACAGCGAGGACATCGACCAGGCCCTTCTAGCCTACAGCCAGCGCAAGCGCCGCTACGGCGGCCTCCTTCCCGAGGACGCAGACCTGCCCAGCAAGCGGCGAAGCCCCTCCAAAGACTCCCGAAAGCGCTAATGCTTCCGCAACGGGTCGCCACCGCCGTCATCGGCGTGCCCGCTATCCTAGCCGTCATCTGGGCCGGCGGCGCCTGGTTCTCCGTCGTCCTGGGCATCCTGCTGTTCATCGCCGCCCTGGAGTTCTACGCTGCCGTGGCACCCGCGCCGACCAATGGGCCGCTGTTGGAGAATCCCCTGGCCGCCGTCAGCCCTGTGCGGCTGCCGCGGCTGCTGAACCAGCGACCCCTGGGCCTGATGGGCGCGGCCTTCACCGCCCTGCTGGTGGCGGCGGCCCATCATGGCGGCGACTGGTGGACGGGCGCTCTGGCTCTTGCCGCCGTTCTCCCCTTCCTCTGGCTCATGCTCAGAGGCGACCGCGAGCGGGCCCTGCCCGACTGGCTTCACAGCGTGGGCGGCGTCCTCTACATCGGCTGGCTGGGCAGCCATCTGGTGCTCTTGCGCCACCTCGACAACGGCCAGGACTGGGTGTACCTGGCCCTGCTTGCCACCTTCGCCAACGACACCAGCGCCTACTTCGTGGGGAGAGCCATCGGCCGCACCAAGCTCGTGCCGCGCATCAGCCCCAGCAAGACAGTGGAGGGCGCTCTGGGGGGCATCCTCTTCGGGGCCCTGGGCCTGGTGGCCCTCAACTATGGCCTGGGCCTGCGGGTAGACGTCTGGCCCCTCATCCCACTGGCCGTCCTGGTGCCCGTGGCCGCCCAGCTGGGCGACCTGGCGGAGTCGCTGGTCAAGCGAGGGGCCGGCGTCAAGGATGCGGGCGTCCTGGTGCCCGGCCACGGCGGCGTCCTCGACCGCCTGGACAGCGTCCTGTTCGTAGTGCCGGTGGTATACTACTACGCGCAATGGGTCGTCCTGTGAGAGGCATCGCCATCCTCGGCTCCACCGGCTCGATCGGCCGCCAAACACTGGAGGTCGTCCGCGATCTCCGCCCTCGCTTCCGGGTGGTGGCCCTGGCCGCCGGCCACAACGTCACCCTCCTGGAGGAGCAGGCCAGGGAGTTCTCCCCTCAGCTCCTCTGGGCCGATCGCGAGGCCGACTACCTCCACCAGAAGACCGCCAAGGGTACTATCCGCGCCCGCTGGGCGCCCATGGAGGAGATGGCCGCCCACCCCGATGTGGACATCGTGGTGGTGGCCACAGCCGGCAAGGCTGGCCTCCTGCCAACCCTCACCGCGGCCAAGGCCGGTAAGGCGGTGGCCCTGGCCAACAAGGAGGTGCTGGTGATGGCCGGTCACCTCGTGGTGGCCGAGGCCCGCCGTCACGAAGCCGATCTGCGACCGGTGGACAGCGAGCACAGCGCCATCTGGCAGTGCCTCTGGGGAGAAGACCGCAAAAACATCGCCCGCATCATCCTCACCGGCTCCGGCGGGGCCTTCCGCGACAAGCCCCTGGACGAGCTGGAGCGTGTAACGCCCGAGCAGGCCCTACGTCATCCTACTTGGCAGATGGGCCACAAGATTACGGTGGACAGCGCCACCCTCCTCAACAAGGGCCTGGAGGCCATCGAGGCCCATTGGCTGTTCGGTGTGCCCTTTGATAAGATCGAAGTGGTGCTTCACCGCGAGAGCATCATTCACTCCCTGGTGGAGTTCTGCGACGGGTCGATCAAGGCCCAGTTGGGGATGCCTGACATGCGATTGCCGATTCAGTGCGCTCTGACATACCCCCAGCGCCTGCCGACTAGCAGGCCGGGGCGGCTCGATCTCGGCCGCCTTGGCTCCCTGGCCTTCTCCCAGCCCGACCTGCGGCGTTTTCCCTGCCTGGGCCTGGCTCTGGAGGCTGGTCGCCGCGGCGGTGTATTCCCCGCCGTCATGGCCGCCGCCGACGAGGTGGCGGTCGACCACTTCCTGGCCGGCCACATCACCTTCTTGGACATCGCCAAGGTGATAGAGGCCACTCTCTCCGCCCACCCGTCGGTATCCGATCCCAGCCTGGAGGAGGTGCTGGCTGCTGACACCTGGGCCCGCCAGTGGGCCGAGGACTGGCTCAGGGCCAAGGCCTAGACATGTTCCTGCAGGCGATCCTGCCCTTCGCTGGTATCCTCATTGGCCTCATCATCGCCCATGAGCTAGGGCACTTTGTCGTCGCCAAGCTCACCGGCGTGCGCGTGGTGGAAGTCGGCCTGGGCTACCCGCCCCGCATATGGGGCAAGGAATTCCACGGCACAATCTACTCCATCAACCTCATCCCCCTGGGGGGCTTCGTGCGCATGCTGGGAGAGGAGGACCCCAGCGATCCCTCCAGCCTGGCGGCCAAGCCCGCCTGGGCCCGCCTGCTCGTCCTCAGCGCCGGCTCTGCCATGAACTTTGCCCTGCCCTTCATTCTGTTCACCATCAGCTTCATGATCGCCCGCGACGTGTCCGTCGGCCTGACTCAGATCGTTCAGGTCATGGATAACTCCCCCGCCCAGGAGGCCGGCCTTCGGGAGGGCGACGTCATATTCGCCATCAATGACCACGAGGTGCGCAACACCCAGGAGGTGGGAACCCAGATCCGCCTCAACATGGGCGAGACCGTGACCATGCTGGTCAGGCGCGAGGCCGAACTCGTAGAGGTCCCTGTCCACGCTCGCTGGTCTCCCTCTACCTATATCGATGAGGAGGGCGAGGAACAGCGTCAGGGCCCCACCGGCATCATGATAGCTGCCCTCTATCCCGGAATGACCGAATCGGAGTCCTTCCCCCTCTGGGAGGCCTTCCCCAAGAGCATCGATACGACCTTCCAGGTCCTGACCCTCGCTCGCAACGAGCTCATCTCCTGGTTCAAGGGGGGTGGCAGACCACAGGTGGCCGGGCCGGTGGGCATAGCACAGCTCACCGGCGAAGTGGTGGAGGACGAGGGATATCGGCCCCTGCTGGACTTCGCCGCCCTTCTGAGCATCAACCTGGCCATCATCAACATCCTGCCCCTGCCCATGCTGGACGGCGGCCGCATCATGTTCGTGCTGCTGGAGATCGCCAGGCGGGGCAAGCGCGTCGCCCCCGAGAAGGAAGCCCTGGTGCACTTCATTGGCCTGGTGCTGATCTTGACCCTGGCTGTCGTCATCACCTACTTCGACGTGCTGCGGGTCCTGCGGGGCGAGAGCCTCTTCCGATGATGCAAATACGCCGCCGCGAGTCCAGGCCCGTCTGGGTGGGCAGCGTTCAGGTTGGCGGCGACGCCCCCATCGTCGTCCAGTCGATGACCAACACCAATACCGCCGACGCCCAGGCCACCCTCCGCCAGACCTACGAGCTGGCCGAGTTGGGCTGCGAGATCATCCGCGTGGCCGTGCCCGACCGCCATGCTGCCGTCGCCCTGCCGGAGATCGTCGCCCACTCGCCGCTCCCCGTCATCGCCGACATCCACTACGACTACCGCCTGGCGATGGCCTCCCTGAAGGCGGGCGTCCACGGCCTGCGCCTCAACCCCGGTAACATCCGCGACCCCCAGAAGGTGCGAACGGTGGTGCGAGCAGCCAAAGAGCGCCAGGTGCCCATCCGCGTGGGGGTCAACGAGGGCAGCCTGCCGCCCCTGCCGGCCCTGGCCGAAGGGGAGCTACCACCGCCCAAGTGGCAGCGCATGGTGGACGCCGCCATGTGGGAGATCCGCCTCCTGGAGGAGATGGACTTCGACCTGATCAAGGTCTCCCTCAAGGCCTTCGACGTGCCCATCACCGTGGCCGCCTATCGCGAGATCGCTCGCCTAACCCCTTACGCTTTGCACATCGGCGTCACGGAGGCCGGCACCACTCGCAGCGCGTCGATACGGAACGCCATCGGCATCGCCCTGCTCCTGACCGAGGGCATTGGCGATACCATTCGCGTCTCCCTGACCGCCGACCCCAAAGAAGAGATACCGATCGCCTACGACATCCTTCGAGCCCTGAACCTGCGCCAGCGCGGCCCGACCCTCATCGCCTGCCCCACCTGCGGTCGCATGGAGGCGGACATCATCTCCCTGGCCAACCAGGTGGAGGATCACTTCCAGAAGCTGGGCAAGCCCATCACCGTAGCCGTCATGGGCTGCGTGGTCAACGGCCCCGGCGAGGCCA
>JAIVWR010000044.1:0-8866 GCA_048636435.1 Acidobacteriota bacterium
TGCCCGCTTCTTGCCACGGGCAAGACACCTTATCTCCAGGCCGGCGCATCGCGAAGAGACGCTACGAACGCGTGCAGGACTCCGCCATCATATCTGGCGGTGGCGTGTCTGTCAACGGCGCGCCGCCAAACAGAACGGCGCCCCGCCGGGTGGCGGGGCGCCGCGAGCGTCTTGCCGGTTGGTGTCGTGTGCTAGGCGAGGGCCTCTATCTTGCCCGCTAGCGTGCCCGCTAAGAGAGCCCGGTCGCAGTAGGCGCAGTCGGCTGATGGCTCGGGAGGGTCGGGCAGGTCCAGCACCGCGCGCGCCCGCCGAAGCCATATCCTCGCCCGCTCGGCGTCCGTGTCCACCTTGTGGACGTAGACCTGGAAGGGGATTCCCTTGTGGAGCTCCCCATCCACCGGAATGTAGTACACGAGGACGCCGTAGCCAGCCAGCGAGCAGCCGTTCTCTGCGAGCAGCAACGTGTAGACGTCGAGCTGCAACTGGTCAGCAGCGCACACGCCCATCGGCGGCCGGCCCCGCGTCTTGTGGTCGATTGGGGCGAACAGGCCACCATCCGCCTCCAGGCACTCGTCCAGCCTATCGACCAGGGTCAGCCCCGTCTCCTCATGAACACAGGGGCCGATCCGAACCGTTGCGAGGCGGCCCCGCAGGTGGTGGGACAGCAGGGGAGGCAGCTCGTCCTGGTCGCGGTATGGAGCGCAGTAGTGGCTGATGACCGTGTCCAGGCCGCGCGCGATCGTAGGCGACGGCCCCTCAGGCCCTCCAGGCCGTCGTGCGCCGTGGAGGTGCAGCCAGAAACACCGCTCACACTCTCTCAAGAGGTTCAGCGTCGTCTGGGACACCCGCACGGACCGGCAGACGGCGTCCACAGTGATCTGCTTCATCTTAGGTCTTCCTCCCATTGACTGTTCCGACTCCACAAGCAACCGGCGGCGTGCTGGTGGCCGGGCGCCGCACTCGTCTTGCGCATTGGTGTCGTCTACTGGACAACATCCTCTATCTTGTCCGCCATCGTCTCCGCCAGGGATACCACGTCAACGGCGGTGTCACCGCTCATGGCCACCGTCATTACCATCGCCAGCAGTGGCCCCTCGCCGAAGAACACCATCTCGGTGTCCATGGCGCCCACCTGGAGCACCTCCACCGTCAGGCCCAAGCCGTAGGCCCGGTCGCCGAGGCCGGAGACGTCCAGCTCGCGGGTGTCCAGAAGGGCCACATCCGCGTAGGCGCCCACCATGTTGAAAGCGTCCTGCATCTCTTCGATGCTCATGTCGTCTATCTGCGAGAAGGCCTCATCCAAGGCCGTGTCGTCCTCCATCAGGATAACCATGGACACGATCATGTCTTCGCTCTCTGGGGTGGCAAACATGCTCATGTGGGCTGCCACTCCCTGGGGTGAAGGCATGTCCAGGAAATCGAAAGCGTAATCGAGGTCCATGCTGCCCAGCGAGGAGAAGTCGACCGGCACGTCGTCCTCGCCCAGCACCAGCTCGCCCATGTGCTCGCGCAGGTCCGCTGCCGTGGAGGGGATGGACTCGGCGGTCGGCGGCGCCTGGCCCTCCTGCGCGCCACCTCCGCCGCCCCTGCCATCAGCCGCCTGCTCCTCACTACCGCCTGATCCGCAGGCAGCCGCCAGTGCCAGCGCTGTCACCAGTACTACCGCTGCAAGAAATCTCTTCATCTTCCGCCCCCACAAGATTGCTCCATGCAAGAACCGCAGAGTGTCTCCAAACAAATAAGAGGACGATGCCTCCAATTTGTTACAACAACTAGCTGGTGTGACATCTCATCCTTGACGGTAGTAGAACGGATGTCCTACTATTCCCCTCGCAAAGCTTAACTAGCGGAGGTTTTCGACGGTGACAGACGAAGAGATAGCTGCCCTTCACGACGAGCTAACCGAGGCCAAGACGGAGGTCGACCGTCTCCAGACCATGGCCGCCGACCGCGAGGCGCAAGCGGTCCACCTGGAAGAGACCCTGGCGCAGCTGCAGGAGCAGCAAAACCAGCTCTCCGCCTCCCTGCACGAGGCCCAGGCCCAGCTTGCCGCCCGCGACGAAGAGCTGGCCGCCCTGCGTGAGCAGGTGGAAGCCCTCCAAGCCAACCTCAAGGCGGCGGCCAGCAAGTATCGCAGTGCCCTGCTGGCCAGCCAGCCAGAGGTGCCACCCGATCTGGTGAGCGGCGAGACGGTGGAGGAGGTGGACCAACAGCTGGACGCTGCCCTGCGCATGATCGCCCAGCTACGCGGCCACCTCGAGTCGCAGGCGCAGGCGGTGCGGGTGCCTACCGGCGCCCCCGCCCGGCGCGCCCCCGATCTCTCAGCGCTCAGCCCCGCCGAGAAGATCGTCCACGGCCTATCACAGCAGCAACGGTAGCGGCGTAGCTGCAGGGCTTTAGCCCTGCGATCAGGGGCAGACCTAAAGGTCTGCAGCTACGGAACAAGAGGAAAGGAGTGTGTAGAAAATGGCCCTAACCCTGGCCGAAGCATCCAAGCTTTCCAACGACGTCCTCCTGGCGGGCGTCATCGAGACCATCATCAAGGACAGCCCCATCCTCCAGGCACTGCCCTTCATCGAGATCGTGGGCAACGGCCTCACCTACAACCGCGAGAGCACGGCCGCCACCGCCTCCTTCTACGATGTGGGCGACACCTGGACGGAATCGACCCCCACGTTCACCCAGATCACGGCCACCCTCAAGATCATGGGCGGCGACGCCGACATCGATAACTACCTTGTGGCCACCCGCTCCAACATCCAGGACCTGGAGGCGGCCGTCATCGAACTGAAGGCCAAGGCGGTACGCGACCTGTTCGAGGAGACGTTCATCAGCGGCGACTCGATCGCCAACCCCAAGGCCTTCGATGGCATAGACGTCGCCTGCGAGTCCAGCCAGACTCTGAGCATGGGGGTGAACGGCGGCTCCCTCACCCTGGACAAGCTGGACGAGCTAGTGGACACGGTGATGGGCGGCAAGCCGGAGCTGCTGCTGATGAGCCGACGTAGCCGCCGCATCATCAATAAGCTGGCTCGCACCGCCGGCACCCTGCTGGAGACGGACCGCGACCAGTTCGGCCAGATGATCCAGTTCTACGACGGCATCGCCATCGGGGTGTCCGACTACATCGCCGACGACCAGACGGTGGGCACCAGCAGCGACTGCTCCACCATCTATGCCACGCAGTTCGGCGAGGGGGCTCTGGCCGGCCTCAGCGGGCCGGGCGGTCTCCAGGTGGAGCGCGTAGGAAGCCTGGAGCAGAAGGACGCCAGCCGCAGCCGCATCAAGTGGTACACGTCCATCGCTCTGTTCAACACCCTCAAGCTGGCCAAGCTGGTGGGCGTGCGGCCATAGGCAAGGCCGACATCAAGGGTCGAGGGTCACGGCTTCCGGCCTTAGCTTGACCCTCGACCCTTGACTTAGCTGACTGAAGGGAAGCTCCGTGGCCAACGTTCGCATCGATTCTCAGGGTGTGCCCAAGGGGCCGGTCTACGAGGAGACGACGCCCATCCTCCATCGCAGCGACCTGACGGCGGCCGACCTCTCGGACCCCACCAGCGCCAGCGATGGGCTGGACTGCAGCGGCTACCGCAATGTCCGCTTCGATGTGGACACCAGCGGCTCTACGGACCTCACCGCCCTCAAGGTGCAGCTCCTGGTGTGGGACGCCACCGCCGGCAAGTACTTCCGCGGCGGCGAGCACAGCTTCGACCAGGAGGAACTGGCCGCCAATCCCATCCCGAGCCTGGAGGCGGAAGTGAGAGGAGCCACAGTGTTTCTGAAGGTGGTGTCGGCCACTGCCGCCAGCCTTTCCATTTCCGTTTATGCTTCCTTGAGCTAGGGGGAGAGCATGGCCCGACTGAAGCTGTTCGGAGAAGGCCAGCCGCAGGGCGGCACCACCGACCACTCCGCCCTGGCCAACCTGGGCTACGCCCAGAGCGGCCACAGCGGCTTTGTGCCCTCACAAGGCGAGGCTCTAATCGAAATCCTGCGCTGCACCACCCGCGCCTCTATCGGCAGCGGCGCAACGCCCAGCACGGAAAGCTTGCTCAGGGTGATCGGCACCCTCGACACTCACCCCGCCGTTGCTGGCTACTTCCTCGTCTACGGCAATCGGGCTGGCGCCCCCCAGTTCACCTACGGCCTCTCAGGCGGCGCACGCGGCCAGGGCACCCCCAGCGCCTCGTTCGTCTACGGCCTCTACTTCTTCGCCCAGCACGACTCCCCAAGCTTCTGTTACCAGCTGGGCGGCATCCTCATCCAGCAGCAGAGCGGCGCCTCAGGCACCGGCGCCCTCTCACAAGCCAGAGGCCTCTACATCTCGCAAGGCTACTGGGCGGGCAGTAAGCCCAGCTACGTGTACGGCGTCGATATCGAAGACCAGGGAGGCTCTGGCGTAGGGACAGCCTACGGTCTCCGCATCCAGGAGCAGACAGGAGCCACCGTCCGCCTGCTGGAGCTCGGCCCCAGCACCCCCTACCTCCGCCTCCTGGGCGGCGCCGACCCGCCCACCGACAAGAGCAACCTCTACCTGAAGTTCGGCAGCACGCTCTATCGGGTGGTTAAGTCGGGAAACTACATGACCCTGGAAGCAGCCTAACGGAGGACAAGACATGGGCCTCAACGAAAAGAATCTGGAAACGCTAGTGAACATGCTCAACGGCCTGTCCCAGCGCCAGGACACGATCCGCCAGCTGACCAACCACCTGCACACCGGGGTCGTCTGGCGTTCGGTGGACGGCCAGTTGTCGGTAGCCCTCTCGGAGGCCCAGCGCACTGAGCTGGAACAGTTCGTAGACGCCTACCTCAGTGAGTCAGAGGTTCTCGTGGCCTCAGTGAGGGCCATGATGCGGCAGGCCTAGTCAGGGGAGGTAACCCGTGAACCTATCGGAGATGAGAACGCGGGTCCGGCAGGACCTGCACGACGAGGACCCGACCAACCAGCGCTGGACGGACGATGAGCTGGACCGTCACATCGAGCGGGCGGTGCGGGAGCTGAGCCTGGCCATTCCCCTGGAGGCCAAAGCTAGCCCGGCCACCAGCGAAGGCAGCCGCGATATCTCGCTGGCGAGCCTCAGCGACCTGGTGGCTGTGGAAGCGGTGGAATACCCGGTAGACAAGTATCCCCCCAGCTACGTCCCCTTCTCCCTGTGGGCAGGCACTCTCACCCTCCTGGTGGACGCGACGCCCCCTGGCGGCCAATCGGTCAACATTTACTACGGCAAGATGCACACCCTGGACGCCACCACCTCGACCATCCCACCTCACCTGGAGGAACTGGTAGCGACCGGGGCCGCCGCCTACGCGGCGCTGGAGTGGGCCAGCTTCGCCACGAATCGGATCAACGTGGGCGGGCAGGACGTGTGGCGTCAGTACCTGACCTGGGGCCAGGAGCGCCTGGCCGTCTTCTCCCGCGCTCTGGCCAAGCACAGCCGGCGCAACGCCGTGCGGGTTCGCCGCCTTTACACGCCAGCAACGCAGCCGGTCGACCAGAGCACTGTCTGGCAATCATAGGCAATGCGAATCCTACCCTCTGACCTGCTCGCCGCCCAGAGAACTGCCAGCGCCATCCCTTACGTGAACGTAGAGATCGCTGACCGGACCGGCGGCATCCGCCGCCTGGACTGGCAGCGCCTGTACTCGGGCAGCGAGGCCGATAGCTATCATGCCGCCACCATGCCAGGCGATGGCTCCCTCATCCGCTGCCGCGTGGACAGCGGCTCTCTCTATGTCCAGCGGGTGACCAGTCCCGGTCCGGGCAGCAACTTCAGCGACTGGACTTTCGTGGACGCCGCCGCAAACGCTGGCGTCGCTCTGGCCAGCCGATCGGCTCAGGTGCTGCTGTTCTACGTGGGCATCACTGGCAGAACCATCTACGTGCGGGAAAGCACCGACTACGGCGCCAGCTTCGGCCCAGCCACAGCGATAACGACCGCAGCAGCCGCTGTGGGGTGGCTGGCCGCCGACCTCAAGGCCGATAACACAGCCCTCCTGATCTACTCGGTGGGGAGCAGCATCTACACCGTGAAGCGCAACGGCGGCACCTGGGGCAGCCCCGCCGCCTGGACCAACAGCGTGGCATCGGTGAGCGGGCTGGCCTGCCAGTATGAGGCCGACTTCGACGTGGTGGTTTCGGGCAGCGACGCCGAGGGCGCCTACAAGATCTGGACCTGCATCTACGGCGATGGCTACTCCCAGGCGGTGGACACCTGGTCGCCCCTGCGGGAGATGGAGGTGGCCAGCGCGGGCTCCGACATGGAGTTCCGCGCTCCCTATCTGGCCTACCCCGATGTCTTCCGCCTCACCTTCGTCGAGAAGTACGCGGGCAGCGAAAGCTATTCCCGCCCCTACTTCTCCTTCTCGCCGGCCACAGCCGACTACGTGAATAACCTCTGGCGAGAGCCGGTGCCCATGAATCTGGCCAGCGACTATGGCCTGGCCATGGCCTATAGCACGAGCGACGTGTGGCTGACCGCGCCATGGGGCGTCTGGCAGGCTTCCCTCACTACGCCCGCCCTGGACGTCACAAACGACATCCTGGAGTTGACCACCGAAACCGATCCCAACAGTGGTCGCCTTCGCCTGGTCTTGCGCAACGACGATGGTCGTTACCTGGACCTATCAGGGGAGAAGGCGGTCATCAAGGCGGGCGGCGAGGTGCGGCCGAGCCCCGGCTACCAGACCGCTAGCGGCCCCCTGGCGTCCTCGGGCCTCGCCTACTGGATCGAGGGGTGGGAATACACCTCCGGCGAAGGCAAAGCCACCCTCGTCCTCCACGCTCGTGACGCCTGGCAACTGCTGGAGAGCTGGCGGTCGCGTCGTCAGTACGCCTGGGCTCAGGGCGAAAAGAACATCTTCCAGCTACTCTCCTTCGTCATGGCGCGAGCGGGCCTGGAGTTCTCCAGCGCCGGCAGCAGCAGTGTCATGTTTGACCTCTACCCCAGCTTCACCATCCATCCCGGCGAGAGTGCGGCCACAGCGGTGCGCCGCCTGCTGGCCATGGTGCCCGACGTCATGTTCTTCAGGGGCCACTTCACTTACGTCAAGAACCCCCAGGCCGACGATGCCAGCGACTACTCCTACGGCACGGAACACACCATCCTCCGCGGCCGCTACGGCAGCCAGCGCCTCCAGGCCAACCGGGTGCAGGTGTTCGGCGATGGCCCCTTCGTAGAGGCCTTCCAGTGGGACGACATCGAGGACTCCTACGACCGCGTCCGGCAGGTGCACGACCTGAACCTGGACACGGTCGCTCGCGCGCAGGACCGGGCCGACGCCGAGATGCGCCACCAGGAGATCGGCTCCAGCAGTGGCGAGATCGTGGTGCCGGTGAACTGCGGCCAGGAGCTCTACGACGTCATCTCCGTCACCGACGAGTCGGCCGGCCTGACGAACGCTCGGCGGCGAGTGCTGGGCCTGAGCATGCGCTACTCGCCGGGCGGCAGGGCGCCCGCCTACGAGCAGCATCTCTCATTGAGGGCAGTCTAGGATGATCGTGCGCAAGGGGACGGTTAAGGGCTTCGACTCCGGCTCTTACACCGCCACCGTCCAGGTGGCGGGGAGCCTGGCGGTGTGGCTGGAGGACGTGCCGGTGGCCCGCAATATCGACGCCGTCGAGATGGTGGTCGGCCGCCGCTGCGCCCTCATCTTCTTCTCGGAGTCCGACCCCCGCGACGCCCTTGTGGTGGGCGTCTACACCTAGGAGGAGCCCATGGCCGACAAGCCCCAGCCTCTCCAGCCGCCTACTCCCCCTCGCCCTCGGCCGCCGCTGGGCCAGGAGGCGCCATCGTTGGGCAAGGACGTGCCCGAGAGCCGCGACCTGGGCCGCGCGCCCGTCATTCGCAGCGGCGCCATCGTCATGGCGGCGGTGTGGGAGGAATGAGAAGCAACAGGCCCTGTGCTATAATATAGAAGCCCACGCAACACATGGAGCGGTCAAAATCACGGATGAGCGAGCGCGAGAGCGATCTGGAGCCGAGAGTAGCCGCGTTGCTGCTTGCCCACGACGCGTTTAGAGACGACAGGGGCAGGACTCACGTTATCGGCATTTTTGATACGATCGAGGCTCCCGCGTATCCATTGGCAGCCAGTTTCATGATCTTTTGCCATTTCAAGGGCAGCAGGCTCTTCAGGGTTAGGTGTGGTAAATCCTTATTAGCCACGGATATTCACGGATTGCCACGGATAAGAAAAAAAGAAAAACGGCAACCACGAATTACACGAATTACACGAATGAGAAAACCTTAAAGAGGAGAACGATAAAATGGAAACATTAAGGGAAGAGGCGATAAATGTGATTTCCAAACTGCCTGATTCAGCAAGTATTGATGACATCATGTATCGGCTGTATGTTATTGATAAAGTGAGAAAAGGCAGAGAGGCTATCAAACAGGGAGATAGCATTTCTATTAAAGAATTAAAAGGGGAAATGGAAACATGGTAGAATGGTCAGGCCCTGCCAAAAGGGACCTAAGGCAAATATACGACTACATTGCCCAGGACTCCAAATATTATGCGAAAAACGTTGTCCAGAATATCGTTGACAAGTCTCAAACCCTTGAACCTTTTCCCAAAGCTGGCAGGATCGTGCCTGAGATAAATGATCCCAACGTCAGGGAAATATTCGTTTATTCATATCGACTTATTTATGAAGTAAGACCCAACAGGGTGGAAATTCTTGCAATCGTACACGGAAGGCGAGACTTCTCGAATGCCAATTTGGATATGCTGAGAAATACGAGATAACCTGCGGTTTGGATGAATGGCCATCAGCCATTGGTATACTCAAGGAGATCACCGGACAAAGGCGCAACAGGGTATTCTTTTTCGAGCCATACTTTAAGATTTTTGCAGATAATGAAAGTGA
>JAIVWR010000045.1:0-8561 GCA_048636435.1 Acidobacteriota bacterium
GGCGGGGCCAGGATCCAAGGCGGGGTGGTTGCTGAGGTTGGTCTGTCCGGAGCCGTCGGCGTTCATCACGTATATCTCGTCGTTGCCGTCGCGGTACGATTTGAAGGCGATCTTGGTTCCGTCTGGCGACCAGGCGGGCATGACGTCGGATGCCGGGTGGTTAGTGAGGTTGGCCTGCATCGAGCCGTTGGCGTTCATCACGAAGATGTCGTCTTCGCCGTGACGGTCCGAGGAGAAGGCGATCTTGGTTCCGTCGGGCGACCAGGCGGGTCTCTGGTCCCGGCTCGAATTGTAGGTGAGCCTGGTCTGAAACCCCCCGTTGGCCTTCATCACGTATATCTCCTCCTTGCCGTCGCGGAACGACTCGAAGGCGATGGGATCGGAGGTTGACCAGGCAGGCCCGAGAGCCACTCCCGTCGAAGAGGCGAAGAGATCAAGCGTGGCGAGTTCCGGCCGGTCGCGGAACCAGCGCGACCAGCCGCCCGTCCCTGGGTCGAGCGAGTAGGCTACATCCGCCTGCCAGACCCCGCACGTGTCTAGCGCCTCGCCGGCCTCGCTGGCGTCGGGGCCCTCCCACACCGCTATCGCCCACCTGCCCGGCAGGGGGCAGCCGCGCATCCGGCCCGGCTCCGGCGGCTCCAGCTTGACGGTCGGTGAAGGGCTGGCGGTGGATGACCCGCGGGTGATCAAGCCCTGCATGTTCTCGACCATCGAAAGCTTGCTGATCTCCGGCCGGTCGCGAAACCAGCGCAACCACTCGCCGCTGGACGCGTCGAGGGCGTAGGCCGCGTCCACCGCCCCTTCCCCGCAGGTGCCCAGCGCCTCGCCGGCGGCGACCCCGTCGGGGCCTTGCCACACCGCTATCCCCCACTTCCCCGCCTGGGGGCAGTTGTACATCTGGTCGAGCGTGGGCGTAGGGGTGGGCGTGGGCGTAGGCGTGGGTGCGGGAGTTGGGGTTGGCGTGGGCGTCGGTGTGGGTGTAGGCGTTGGCGACGGCGCTAGCTCTACGCAGGGCATCGTATGCACGAGCGCGCCAATCTCGTGCACTTGGTCCAGAACCGGTATCAGTCGGACCATGTCGCCCTCCGTGCAACCCCCGGCGAGTATGGCACCGACGATTCTCTCCTCCTCCTTGGGGTCACCGGCGTTTTCGCAGCTGGTGTCGGCGTCGGAGTCGATACAGATGCTCACGCCTACGGTGAAGGCCGATCCGTCCTCAACGCAAATCCACCTTTGGGCGCTATCGGCGACCTCTGTGAGAGTGGTCTGGTTCTCCACGTCCGTCGAGACGGTACCGGATAAGCCAAACGCCAGGCTGAGGGACATGACCGCCGCAAACGCGACAAGGCCTGCCACGATGCCCATACCTACGACTGATGGGATAACTCGGCATTTCATGACCGCCTCCTCGATGGCGCACTGATACCGCGAATACGCCTAGTCTGACCCTCGCATCATGCCAGAACCTCCCGTAGGCGTCAAGGTGCGGCGGCCCAGGCGGAGGACACCCAAGCCGCCCTGTGAGCGCCAAGCGCTAACACGTGGACACAGGTGGCCGCTGGTGACTACTGCGCGGGGCTTATCTGCTTTTCCTTCACAGCGGGGAAGTAATTGATGCCCTCCAGCGGCTCGGCCGTCTGGACATCGTAGGTATTATTGAGATAGACCATAACAATCCTGCCCGGAACGGACTCTTCAGCTTCCAGAGAAGCCTGCCCTAGCGGGCCTTGGACCATGATCGGCCCATGCATGCGGACGTTCTGGCCATTGGAGTACTTCACTTGTCAACCTCCGACTAGGTACCCTGCGAGGAACTGTCACCCCATCCTACCCGCAGCCGCTGGGGCTCGCAAGAGAATGAGCTACAGCTTGCGGTAGGCGAACCACTTGCTCTTCTCCTGCCTGCGTCTGCCCTGCCGCCGCGTGGCCAGCCAGTCCACGTAGACTTCGTACACCTCGCCCTCGGTGGTGCGCAGCCGATAGTAGATGCGCTGAGGGCCGGAGCGCCAGTCGCCATGCCCGCGGATCGCCTGGCCGGAGGCATGCTCCTCCCAGCGCCGGAGAACGTCGGCAACCTTGTACTCCTTGTCGCCAAGACGGAAGGCCACCGGAACGGGCGCAGCGTCCTCGCTCAGCTCCACCTCGATCGGCTTGCCGATGAACTCGACGGGCATAAGCGACTCCCATCGACCGCCAGCGGGCGGCCCTAGCTGCCGGGCGCAGGGGCAGGCCTAGGCCTGGGGATCACCCGGCGGAAGACGCGCAGCACGTCGCCTTCCTCCCAGGCCACCAGGAGCTGCGCGGCCACGAAGATCGAGCTGTACGTGCCGGCGACCACGCCGATGAGCAGCACCAGCAGGAAGCTCTGAATCGTCACCCCGCCCAGCAGAAGCAGAGCGCCGATGGTCATCATCAGGGTCAGGGAGGTGTTGAGCGAGCGGGCCAGCGTCTCGGTCAGGCTCGCGTTGACGATCTCGGGTAACTCCACCCCCGGGTTACGCGTTATGTTCTCGCGGATACGATCGAACACCACGATGGTGTCATGCACGCTGAAGCCGATGATCGTCAGCAGCCCCGTGATGAACATCGTGTTGATCTCCATCCCGAACACCTTGCCAAAGATGGAGAACGCCCCCACTACTATCAACGTATCGTGCAGCACGGCAATGATTGCACAAATGCCATAGCGCCACGGCTTCGGCAGATGGCGGAAGGCCCAGATTATGTACAGCAAGATGGCCACTCCTGCCGCCACCAGCGCTATCGTCGCGTCGCGGGCGATCTCCCGCGACACGATCTCCGACACGGAGGCGAAGTCCCGCACCGTGAACGCACCGAAGTCTTCCTCCAGCGCATCCTCGATGCCCTCCCGCTCAGACGGCATGGCCGGGCCCACCGGCGGGACGTCCGCCACTCCCTCCAGTTCGCTCATGCGGATGATGAAATCGCCCTCGCTGGTGCGCTGCACGCGCGCCTCGTCATGGCCAACGTCAGCCAGCGTCGACCGCAGGTCCTCTGCTGCCACCGACTCCTCGAAGCGAATGGTCATGCTGGTGCCAGAGGCAAACTCAACCCCCGGCTTCAGAGCAGGCGGCGCGAGCAGGGAGATGCTGCCTGGAATCAGAATCAGCATCGACAGCAGGAAGTACCAGCCCCGGCGATGCACGAAGTCCAGGAAGCCCGACCTCCTGCTGGGCAAGGGGCCGGACGAACTCGGCGCAGGAGCAGCAGGCATCCCCGCCCTCGCCTCGGCGCCCAACCGCCCCAGCGGCCTGGCCAGCGGCGTCCCCACCAGCAATCGCAAGAACGTGCGGGTAACGACTATGGCCGAGAACATGCTCACCGCCACGCCGATGCCCAGGGTGAGCGCGAAGCCCTTCACCAGGTTTGCGCCGAACTGGTCGCCGAACCACCACAAGATGCCGCAGGTGATAAATGTCGATACGTTGCTATCGCGGATCGATGGCCAGGCGCGCGCGAAGCCCGTCTCGATGGCCATGGCTAAACCACGGCCTGCCCTCAGTTCCTCCTTCATACGTTCGAAGATGAGGATGTTCGCGTCCACGGCCATGCCCACCGAGAGGACGAAGGCCGCGACCCCTGCCAGGGTGAGGGTCACCGGTATCAGCTTGAAGATCATCAGAAGGACCGAGATGTAGGTGATCAGGGCCGTGCTGGCCAGGGCGCCGGCCAGGCGGTAGTAGAGGATCATGAAGATGATGACCGCTAGAATGCCTATCTCGCCCGCCTGCACGGTCTTGCGCACCGAGTCGTCGCCCAGGGTGGCATCCACCGTCGACTCCTGGATCACCCGCAGCGGCACGGGCAGAGCGCCCGAGTTGAGCTGGATGGCCAGCCTGCGCCCTTCCTCCAGCGGAACACCTTCAATCACAGCATCGCCGCCGGTGATGACGGACCTGATCGTGGGTGCCGAGATGATCTCCTCGTCCAGGAAGATGGCCATAGGCAGGCCAACCAGGCGGCCGGTGAGCTGCCCGAAGAGCTCGGCGCCTTCAGAGTCGAAGTGGATAGAGACAACCGGCTTGGCGCCGGCACCCAACAGTTCCACGCGGGCGTTGGCCTTGAGGAAGTGGCCGGTAAGGACCTTCGCCTTGTCGTCGCTGCCAATGCCTATCGCCGCCACCCACTCGACGTCACCTGTGGATACGGTCTGCCCGGGGGGCACGCAAAGCCAGTCGTGTTCCTCTTCCCCGGGGGCCGGCACCAGGTTGGTCGGGCGGGCGGCATCCCCCGTTCCGACCACGTCTGACGGCACCGTAAAGGACTCGCCGGTGGCATCGCTGGTGCAAACGAACGGCGAGGCCAGGTCACCCTGGTTCTCGCGCTTGGGTTCCTTGAACTCCAGCTCTGCCGTGCGGCCGATCAGGTCGCGAGCCTCCTCCGGCGTGATGCCCGGAAGCTGCACGGCCAAACGGTCGGACCCCTGCCGCTGAATCTCCGACTCAGCCACTCCCCAGGCGTTGACCCGCCTCTCGATGATGTCCTTGACCCCCTCCATCGCGTCTTCCCGCTGGTCGGGCGGCACCTGGCTGGTGTCAGCCTCCAGCAGGACGTACGTGCCGCCCTTGAGGTCGAGGCCCAGGCGCATCGTCTCCCGGTCGAACCCGCCGACTTGCAGGCCGTGCCCCTTCGGCCAGGGGAAGAAGTCGGGCAGATAGCGCCCGGGGTTGGAGGGCCAAACGATGACGATAGCAATAACCGTAAGAAGGGCAATAAAGGCGAAGGTCACAAGGTTAGCGCGATTGCGCATCAGAGCTTAACTCCCGTCCGCTCCAGCTCCTGGCGGGCCAGGGCCAGAGCCTGCTCCCGCGTGGTCACCTCTCCTGCCGCCTGAGCCTCCTGCACCGCCTCCAGCAACCGTCCCACCAGCGGCCCGGGCGTCAGCCCAAGGGCGTCCATCAGGTCGTGGCCTGTAATCAGCCGAGGCGGCGGCGCCACCTCCTCCTGAAAGCGCCAAGCCAGGATAAAGCCCACCACGCCCAGGTGAGCCCGCCAGTCGTCCCAGTCCAGGCGAGGCCCTACTGTGGCCAGGTGGTCGGCCAGGCTGAGGAAGAGCACGTCGATGCCGGCCTCACCCGCATCGCGGAAGTAGCGATAGAGAGCGCGACGGCTGGGCGGCCCGTCTTGCGCTATCTGAAGCGGCCGCAGGTGCTCCTTGACCATCGCCTCCACCTGACGCACCTCAGCACCGCTGAAGCGCAGCCGCCTCGCCACCACCGCTGCCCTCGCGGCCCCCGCTGGGGCATGGCCGAAGAAGCGCATGCGGCCGTCGTCCTCGATCGTTCTGGTCTCGGGCTTGGCGATGTCGTGCAGGAGAGCGGCCAGCTTGAGTAGGGCCGCCCGAGTATGCCCCTGCGAGACCTCCTCCTCAAAATGCTCCCGAACCGCCGGGTACTCCCCCATTTTCCCCCATAGCTCGCGCCACAGACGAGCCCAGCGCCCATCCGCAGGCTTCTCGGAGCCCAGGAGAGCATCCAGGGCAACCACCGTCTCCAGGCTATGGTCGAAGACGTCCCATTGGTGCTCCTTGGGCTGCTCCTCACCCTTGGTGGCAGTCACCTCCGGCAGAATGGGCTCGAGAAGGCCCAGCTTATCGGCCAGGCGCAGGCCCGGCGCCGCCCGTGGCGTGGCCAGGATGCGCATCAACTCGTCTCGTTGTCGCTCCGGAGCCGTCTGGGAAAGGAGGGATGCGTTCTCTGCTATGACAGCCGCCGTCTGAGGGTCGAGAGCGAAGTCCAGCTCGGCACACAGGCGCACCGCCCGCAGCAGGCGCAGCGGGTCAGCGCGAAAGGCCTCTGGCCGCACCATCCGCACAATCCTCTCGTCCAGGTCTCGCCTGCCGCCGCAGGGGTCGATGATGGACGGCCCTCGCTCACCCACCAACCGCTCGATGGGGACGGCCATGGCGTTGATGGTGAGATCGCGCTGCGCCAGGTCGGCCTCTATCTCCAGGTGAAGGGGCAGGAGGTCGAGGCTGCGGACGGCCTCGCCGGCGGGCAGGACGATGCGGGCGGCCTTGTGCTCCTCGTGCAGGGGGAAGAAGTGGCCCGCCAGGGCGTCGGCCAGCTGCCGGCCCACCAACAGGGGGTCGGCAGCCACCGCCACGTCCACGTCGTGGCTCTTCCGCCCTAACAGAGCGTCTCGCAGGAAGCCCCCCACCACATATGCCTCCAGGCTCTGAGAATCCAGAAAAGAAGCAACCGCAGCGAGGACGGCCCTGGTCTGAGCATCGATCCCTAGGCTATCTGCTTCCACCTGTGCCAACAAGCCGCCGGCCCTATAGCTCAGCGGATACCTCCTCTTCCGGCTCTGGCGCCGTCTTTCTTAGCTCGTCCAGGCTTTCCAGATGATCGACGTAGAGAACACCATTGATGTGATCCATCTCGTGTTCCAGGGCCTGGGCCAGGATGTCATCCTTCGCCTTGATGCGCACCTGGCGACCCTGAAGGTCGCGCCCCTTGACCGTCACGCTCACCGAGCGGGTCATCTCCGCCCAGTAGCCGGGAACGGACAAACATCCCTCCGTCACTTCGCGCTCACCCGATCGCTTGACGATCTCAGGGTTGATGAGCGTGATGACCTCCTCCCCCGGCATGCCGATGACCACCACCCGCAAAGCAACGCCCACCTGAGGCGCCGCCAGGCCCACACCGCCCGCGTCGCGCATGGTGTCGAGCATGTCCTCAACCAGGCGCTCGATGGAGCCGTCTACCTGCGGCACCCGCTTGGCCCTCTGACGAAGGACAGCATCGCCCAGCACCGTTATCGGCCGAACCGCCAAGGCAAGACCTCCCGTTCCTCAAGCAATCGCTACCATTTTAGGACATGAGGCGCCTACTGTCGCCCCTCAACGGCAGGCGCGGCGCTTCTGGCGGGGTAAGGCCTCATAGAAGGCTAACGGGGTCGACATCCACTGTCCAGCCCTGAGGGAAGGAGACCTGCTGCAGCAGGTCGGCGGGGTCGTCGCCCCGCAGGAGGATCTGCCAGCGGTGGCGACCCCGCATCTTGGGCACGAAGGATGGAGCGGGGCCCAGGATGTCCAGGTGGGGAATCCCCCGGACGTCCTTGTCTCGGCGCAAGGCCTTGGCCAGGCGAAAGGCCTGCTCCTGAGCGTACAGCGGGTTGGTGTGGGCGAAGATCAGCCGCGCTAGCCGCCCGAAGGGGGGATAGCCCAGGCGCCGCCGCAGAGAGGCCTCGTGCTCGTAGAAAGCGGCGTAGTCGTGGCGGGCGGCCGCCTGGATCGCCCAGTGCTGCGGGGTATAGGTCTGGATGATCACCCGCCCGCCCAGCGGCCCTCGACCGGCCCGGCCGGCCACCTGCTCCAGGAGCTGAAAGGTGCGCTCGCCGCTGCGATAGTCGGGCAAGTTGAGGCTCACGTCGGCTAAGATCACCCCCACCAGGGTCACCGAAGGCATGTCCAGCCCCTTGGCGATCATCTGGGTGCCGATCAGGATGTCCGCCTCTTTCGCCAGGAAGCGCGCCAGGATGCGCTCGTGAGCGCCCCGATGGCGCGTGACATCGCGGTCCCAGCGCAGCAGGCGAGCCTGGGGGAATGCGCGCGCGGCCTCTTGCTCCACCTTCTCGGTGCCGATGCCCATGAAGCGGATGCGCGGGCTATCGCACTGAGAGCAGCGGTCGGGCAGGCGCCGCCCGCGATGACAGTGGTGGCAGATGAGCCGCTCCTCGCTGACGTGATAGGTGAGGGAGACGGCGCAGCGAGTGCAGGTGGGGACGTAGCCGCAGTCGCGGCACTGAACGAAGGAGGCGGCGCCCCGGCGGTTCAGGAAAAGGATCACCTGCTCGCCCGCGGCCAGGGCCTCGCCCAGCGCCTGAGCCAGCGAGCGGCTGAAGATGCTGCGATTGCCCGCCTTCAGCTCCTGGCGCAGGTCGACTACCTCGACCTCGGGCAGGGGCCGCACAACGCAGGAGCGCCCATCGCCCGAGGCCAGCGGCTGCACCCGCTCCCTCAGCTCCAGCAGGCGGTAGCTGCCGGAACTGGCCCGATAGTAGCTCTCCAGGTCGGGCGTGGCGCTCCCCAGTACCAGGACGGCCCCCGTCAGCTCCGCCAGCTTCTCGGCCACCCGGCGAGCGTGGTAGCGGGGCGCCGGGTCCTGCTGCTTGTAGGTCCACTCGTGCTCTTCGTCCATGACGATCAGGCCCAGGTCGGGCTGCGGGGCGAAGATGGCGCTCCGCGGCCCGATGACCACGGCGTAGTTGCCGTCGCGGATGCCCCGCCACTGGTCGAACTGCTCGCCCAGTGAGAGGCCGCTGTGCATCACCGCCACCCGGCCGGGGAAGCGCTCGGCGAAACGCCGCACCGTCTGCGGCGTCAGGGATATCTCCGGCACCAGAACGATGCCCCGCTTGCCCAGGGCCACCGCCTTTTCCAGAGCCTGAAGGTAGACCTCCGTCTTGCCGCTGCCGGTGACGCCGTGCAGCAGGAAGACCGACGGCGAGCCGCCGTCGCCACCCGCCGAACGCTCCAGAGCCTGAGCGATCTCTTCATAGGTTGCCTGCTGGCCTGCCGTCAGGACGGGCGG
>JAIVWR010000046.1:0-8497 GCA_048636435.1 Acidobacteriota bacterium
CTGAGCCAGGGGCCCGCCGAAACCCGGCGTCGTCCCGTCGGGCACGGACACCGGCGCCAGGGGATCGTTGAGGAAGTTCAGGTCGTCCCAGATCTCGTCGCCGGTCGTGGCCCCGAACTTGTCCACCAGGCTCTGCAGTTCATTCAGACGCGACGGCTCATCGAAGCTTTGATTACCAAAGCTGCGAATCTGGAGCACCGCGATGGCCATGGCCATCTCCGGCGTGAACTGGAAGCCGGCGTTGGGCCACTCACCACCGGGCGCCGCGTAATTGGGGTCCACCTGATCGGAGATATTGGTGTTGTTCCCAAAGAGGTCATTACCTAAGCCAAGCATGCCTTTAAACAGACTTACCTCCAAGGGTTCGGGAAGAGTGCCGGCGTAGATAGCGTCGATGGTGTCATTGACGCCCTTGCAGTACTCCAGGATCTGCGACTTCAGGTCGGCAGGCAGCTTCGCGAACATGTTGTTCAGCTCAGAAGACGTATAGCCTGCCCTCCGCACCTCCAGGTCGTCGTAGAAGGTCGACGGGTCAAGGAGGGCAAAGGCCTGGTAGAGGGTACCCCGCCCCACGCGAGCCATAAGGATCAGCTGGCCCAGGCGATCCTTGGCGATCTCGCGGCCGGTCTCGCGGGCGAGCTCGAGGTCCGTATCCGCGTAGATATGCGGCAGGCCGAAGGCCGGCTCGCGAACCGTCACCGCGCCGGACTGAGCGACCGTGACGTCGACCTGGCTGCCTTGACTACTCAACGCGATGGCCAGCGCCAGGCCGACCAGCACCGACAAAGAAAACAACCGTCGGACACGCATAGCAAGTCTCCTCTCTGGGGAGAACATGCCCTTGCAGGCCGACGGTGCAATAGCAGCCCCAGGAATGCTCGTGGTTATGTTAGGCTTATGATGTAACACTAAAATACTACACCTCCTTTCCAGAATGTCAACCCCGTTCACACCTGACCACGCGAATCTCGCCACTGTTGTGGGCTGTCCAGTGAGGATCGTCGCCAAGGCGCTGGCGTGTGGCTCTCAGGCACGAGGATGGGCAAGGGAAGAAGCCATCCCATCGCCACCACGAGCCACACGGTGGCGTTGGCCAGCGACAGAAGGCGGTTCCGGGAGGGAAAGTTTCGTATCTAAAATCTGGCAGGGGTGGAGGGATTCGAACCCCCGACCTGCGGTTTTGGAGACCGCTGCTCTTCCAACCTGAGCTACACCCCTGCCCTCGGCCACGCTATTGTAGCTAACACGCCGAACACTGGTCAAGGACGTGGCTCTAGAACTAGCGGCGCCCGCGTTCCTTCCCACCCATCCTGAGGCGTATCTTCTCCCAAAGCGCCGCCAGCTTCGCGCGCCCGCCGCCCAGGAGCCAGCTTTGGCCCCAGAGGTCGTCGTACCTGCCCGACTTCACCCGCGGGTACTCGGACGCCACTTCCGCACCGAACAGGAGCACCACCGCGCTGAGGTACATCCAGAACAGCAGGGCCACCACCGCTCCCAGGGAGCCGTAGATCACATCGTAGCGGCCGAAGTTCGCCAGATAGAAGCTGAAGCCATTCTTGATTATCTCGAAGAAGATGGCGGCTATCAGTGCCCCCGGCCAGACATCGCCGACCTTGATGGGGGCATTGGGCACGAAGCGATAGAGCACCATGAACGCCCCGAAGGAGAATATCGCCGGCATCAGGTAAGGTATGGTCCGCCAGAAGACGGCCGTGTTGCTGGACAGAGGGCCGAGGATGTCCGAGCTGGCCTCCTGGGTGGTGCGGAGAAGCGCCGTCGTGCCGATGGACAGCAGGAAGAACACCCCTACTCCCGCCACCATGCCCAGGTCCAATAGCTTCTGCTTGACAAAGTGGCGCGAGGTTTCGATGTCCCAGGCTATGTTCAGGGAGGTGCGGATCGCTCCGAACAGGGCGCTCGCCGACAAGGCCAGGCCCAGAAGTCCCACTATGCTCAGGGAGATGCTGATGCCGGCGATCCCGCCTATCGCCTCTCTCACCTCGTCTCGACCTTCACCTGACGTGAGAGGAATGAACTCCAATACCTTATCTATCAGGTCTTCCTGAAGGCTGCTGCTCTGGAGGAAGATGCCGAATATCGACACCATGAAGATGAGCAGAGGGAACAGGGAGAAGAGGGCATAGTAAGAAATGGCGGCCGCCATGTGAGTGCAGCGGTCGTCGCCGAATTCCTGGATGGAACGAACGGTCAGGATGAGCAGCCTTCGCACGATCTTGATGCCTTGCTACCAGTATACTACCGGGCAAGGTGCAAGGGGATGCGAAGGAAAAGGCGAGAACTTCGCTCGGGGGATCGCTGCTCTGAGGGCCGCTGCCTGCCGCAGGCGAGCGCCATGAAAAGCGTTCAGCCAAGCAGGCCAGAGGGCATTTCAGGCGCTACTGATCGTACTCCCGCCGCTCGCCTCTCTTCGCTCCGGCCTCAGAGACGGCGATCAGCGGCCGGCCGTCGCTCTACGTGACGTCGCTAGCCGTGTCTTCCGGCGAGGCCTCAGCCTCGGCGGGCTGAAGCGCCAGTATCAGGCCGAGGGCAACACCCATGAGTCCGCCTATCATCAACCCGACGGCAAACCAGGTACTGCGCCGGAAGCCTGCCATGCCATCCTCCTGCCATTTGAGCCATTGTCTCGGTTCAGCCAGAAGCTGCCAGCGAAGACGGGCTGGCCTTGTGGCTGAAGATGCTTCGGCTCTAGTTCCAGAGGATCAAACTCGTAGCCACACTCCTCGCAGGCATAGAACGGCCCCCACATATCTGACAGCTCGAATAGAGGATTATCACAATGCGGGCAAGGCCCGAAAAAGGTCAGCGAAGAGTAGCCTATCAACACCATTCTTTCCCCCTCCTCCCGGGAAAGTGGTTGTAGGGGAGTGGGGCGGGCGCGATGGGCAACAATACGCCCGAGACATAGCCTCGGGCACACACCCAATCCTCTGGCGCTATGCCTCTTTCAATGGCCTACGAGGTTAGCTGACGGGTTCGGGTTGAAAGAGATTACCCTACCTGCCACTGGCAGGATTCACCCCGAAAAGCGGGTCCCCCGTTCCCCGGATGGGGATTCGGCCCCAGAACCCCTACGCTATTATGTTGTCGCGATTGCGGCGAACGCACCTTCGACCCGCGTGTTGGTTATCTGGAACAAGATCGGCGAGCTCTTGGCTCCGCCTGACTCTCTTATGCCTCCTTTGCATATGGCGGCAGGTCTTCCAAGGGGGTGCGCCGCTTGCTGCGGAGAGATTTTCTCTCCGCGACCTGCCGCAATAAGAATGCACCAACAGGGGATATCTTACCCTTATTACGATGTTTTGTCAACTCTTATTGGTGGGTCAATATGACTTGCAGCGGGTCTGGCTGCCCACAGGGTTGGCAAAGCTTCACGCGCTCTCCTCGGAATTCACATAACTGTGACAGGGCCGTAACAACTAGCCCATCTCTTGCGTCTGGAAAGCCAGGAGATTCGTATGAAGTGGCCAAAGTGGCAGGCAGCGCTGCTAGTAATTATTGTACGGTTCGCTAATAGCCAGTTGGGCCAGGCCTTGAGGGAGTGCGCGGGGGTGGTTCACTTGGCACCCGGTTTGCTCCCTGCGGGCCTGGGCTTGCCCCCCAGCCAGCAGGCGAGAGTGGCTGAAGAGTTGAGGGCACTTCTTCAGGCTGGCGCCGCCGTCGATGAGGACGGTTCGGCCCGTCATCCCCAGGGATTCGCCGGACGCGAGCCAGAGAGCGAGCCGAGCAACTGACACGCGGTTCATGCGGCTACGCCTCCACGGATCCTGTCCCAGGCTCCCCCCACACCCCAACTCAACCCAACCCGCTGCCTCGACCATAGATGCGGCCCTACGGCCCTCCTGGCGCGTCTGAGGGGCGTTGTCGCGTTCGCTCGCGCCTGCGCCCGTGTGTCCTACTGGGCCTACACCATCGGCCGCCACGAACCTCACGACGCGTTGGCCACGGGCAGCGGGACGTGGCAACGTTCGCCCTCCTAGGGGATGGCGCCGCTCTCCTTGAGAGCGACGATCTTGTCCCAATCGTAGTCCAGCTCTAGCAGAATCTCCTCCGTGTGCTGGCCCAGTTCCGGTACGTATCCTCGTGGCTGCCAAGGGGTGCCGTAGAAGTCCGCCGGCGTGGCCACTCCCTGGATCGGTCCTTCCGGACCGGGCACATCGACGAACGCGCCCGCTTCCTGGGCCACCGGATCGTTCACCACCTCATTGATCGAGTTGACGGGCGCCCACCAGACGTTCTCCCTATCGAAGGTTTGGCCCCACTCATCGAGGCTCTTGGTGGCGAAGACCCGATCCAGTTTCTCAACCAGCGCCGGAGCGTTCTGGAGGCGGAGAGAGAGGTCGGCGAAACACGGATCCCTCAGCAGGTCCTCCCGCTCGATGGCCCGACAGAGATCGGGCCAGTGCCGGTCGCCCTGGAGCAGGAGGAGCCAGAACCAGCGGCCGTCGCCTGCCTGGTAGCAGTTGATGATGGGGTTGATGGCATGGTACCGATCGTAGGCCTCGATGGGCAGCTTGACACGCAGGGCTATGCTGATGTCCCACCCCATCATGTAGATGCCGGCCCGGATGAGGGAGACCGACACCCGCTGGCCTTCGCCGGTGCGTGAGCGGGCCAAAAGGGCGGCACAAACTGCCCCCGCCGCATTGGACCCGGCCACGTGGTCGCCCATGCCGCCGCGCTGGTGAGGCAGCTCTGCCCCCTTGGGCGTCAGACCGGCGGCGACGCCCCCGCGAGCCCAGAAGGCGCCGATGTCATAGGCGGCGCGGTTGCGGTTGGGTCCGTCGGGGCCGTAGCCGGTTATCTGGCAGTAGACCAGCCCTCGATTCGTTTCGCGCAGCCTCTCGTACGTCAGGCCCGCCGTCTCCAGCACCTTGGGCCGCACGTTCGTCACGAAGACATCAGCCTTGTCAATGAGGGCCCGGGCGATGGTACGCCCCTCCTCGCTCTCTAGATTCAAGGCGATGCTTCGCTTGCCCCGGTTGTCCAGTTCGAAGGGAGAGTTGCTGGGGATAGCCCAGCCGGTCATCGAGGCGACCCAACCGCGCAGGGGATCGCCGTTCGGCGGCTCTATCTTGATTACGTCTGCGCCCCAGTCGCAAAGGATGGCGGCGGCGGAAGGCCCAGCGACCCAGAAACCTATCTCAACGACGCGGATTCCCTCGAGCGGACCAGGCATGAGTGCATCCCTCCTGTTATTGGCCGGCGGCTAATTCTGTTCTTAGGCCCGAAGGCCGCTCCGCATGGCCAGAAGCCCCCGGGCCATCCAACCCAGGGGCTCCGTGCGTTAGCGTTGCCGTGACGGCCTAGCTCACCCAGCTCCTCCACTTGCGCCACGAACCGTCCGCTAGCTTGGTCGGGCAGCAGACCTTACCACCACCCATATCGTGTACTCTGAGCAGACATCGGCACCAGAGGCGGCGCTAGCGGCCTTCTGACGCGTCTGAGGGCGCTTCTGGCCGTTGGCCTTGCCCCCGATCAGAGGTAACGGGGCTGCCGCAGGGGCTAGCCTTTCGCCAAGATCCGCTGCATCTCCTCCGCACTGAAGGCGCGCATGCTCTCGCTCGCAACGTTGCCCGCCTCGGCGATCTTGAACAGGCCGGCCACCATGGCCTCTTCGCTGGGTGCATCCACCACAGCCACCAGGTCATAGCGCCCCTGGGTCCAGTAGTGCCCCAGGACCTTGAAGCCAAGCGCCTCGTTCTGCTTGCGTACCTCGGCGGCTCGTCTCACCGACTCCTTGACGCTCTTGCGTCCTTGCTCCGTGAAACGATAGAGGACGACGTAGTTGGGCATAGCGTACCTCCTCCTGGCGAAAATTGGACTTAGCTCCCTGATTTTAACACTGGCGGCCAGGTAGTCAAGACGGAGAGCAGAAAAAAGCTGGCTCTTCTTGCGCAAGTGCCGGTCAACGCCATTACACCACCGAAGCGGTGAACACATCCCTCGTAGCTAGACAAGGGCCTCCAGGGGTAGCAGGGACCGCCAGAGGCGTTGAGAAGGGCACCTACGGCTTGAGGATGACCTTGCCGAAGTTCGCCCGGTCGGCCAGGATACCGTGGGCCGCGGCTGCCTCCGCCAGCGGCAGCACTCGATCGACGATGACCTTCAGCTCGCCGCGGCCGCAGAGCTCCACTACCTTCTGAAACTCCCCTATCGCGCCGGATTTCAGCAGCTCACTGCCCAGGTAGAGACCTGACAGAGACACGTCCCGCTCGACCAGCAGCGCTGCGTCGATGGACACAGGCTCCTGTGAGCTGTTGCCCACGGAGACCAGGCGTCCGCCGCTCGCCAGGAGCTCGATGCTCCTGACCAGCGTCCGCCCTCCCACCGATTCCAGCACCACGTCGACCCCGCGGCCGCCGGTGATGGCCGTGACCGCTTCGGCGAAATCGGTCGTCCGATAGTTGATGGCCTCGTCCGCGCCCAGCTCGCGGGCTCGCGCGAGCTTCTCGTCGGAGCCCGCGGTCGCTATGACCCGCGCCCCGACGTGCTTAGCGATCTGGACGCCGGCCACGCCCACCCCCGATCCCGCCGCCTGGACGAGCGCCGTCTCGCCGGCGCGGAGAGCCGCCTTCTTCACCAGGGCGAACCATGCCGTCATGAAGACGACGGGAATGCCAGCCGCTTCCTCGAAGCTTAGCGACTGCGGAATCGGCACGATCGCCTGGGCGATTGGTGCCGCCATCTCGGCGTAGCCGCCCGACGGTATGATCGCCACCACGCGGTCGCCCTGCCGCACGTTCTGAACCAGGTCGCCGACCGCCTTCACTACGCCGGCGATCTCCCAGCCAACGATCAGGGGCAACGGCAGCTGCTCGTCTCCGGCCTCGCCGGCACGCTGTTGTAGGTCGCCTCGGTTGACGCCCACCGCCCGCACTTCGACGAGGACCAGCGCCGGGGACAGCGAGGGGTCAGGCACGTCCCGGTAGCGCAGGACGTCGGGGCCGCCAAACTCATCGATGACGACAGCCTTCATGGGAGGTTCAGTTTCCTATCCAAAATCTGGGGCCCCTGGCCGGACTCGAACCGGCGACTCGCGGTTTAGGAAACCGCTGCTCTGTCCACTGAGCTACAGGGGCACCCTTCTAGAGTCCACTGAGAAGAGCTAGGGGTCAAGACGTTCGCCCTTGACCCCTACCCCCATAATCATTCGCACTGGTGGAGATAGCGGGGCTCGAACCCGCAACCTCGGCGCTGCGAACGCCGCGCTCTCCCAATTGAGCTATATCCCCTTAGCACTGTCATTATAGGTAGGGCCGCCTGGCGCCGTCAAGAACGGCCCCTCTTTCCCTTCTTGGCGGGGGGCAGAAGGCCCTCCACCAGCTCCACCTCCATCCAGCCTCCGTCCAGGTCTATCGCCTTGATGATGTCGTCCAGGGCCGGGATGAGCAGATCGCCGCCCTCGCCGCGCACCACGAAAACGTCGTTGCTGCCGGTGCTCAGGATCTGGGCCACCTTGCCCAGCGGCTGGCCTTCCGTGGTGCGCACCTCCAGCCCCAGTATCTGGAACTGATAGTACTCGCCCTCCGACAGGGGCTTCAGCTCCTCCTCTGGCACTTCCAGAAAGCGCTGGCGCAGAGCCTCAGCGGCGGTCGTGCTGTCGATGCCCGAAAGCTTGATGTAAACTTTGCCCTTGTGCCAGCGACAGCCCTCGATAGCGTAGGCGACACCGTCCACGTAGAGGTTGCAGCCAGCGGCGAATCGCTCCGGGAAGTCGGTGAGCGGCTCCACCTTCAGGTCGCCGCGCAGGCTCCAGGGGCCAAGGATGCGGCCGACGGCCACGTATTCCTGGCTAGCGTTTTCGCGAGAGCGAGACATAGCTAGTTGCCGCTGCCTGCGCCGGAGGTGGATAGGCCTCTGGCACCTGAGCTCGGCAGGGCGAGCGATGCAGGGAAGTCAGGCAGGCGAGGCCTTATCCGCTCTCAGGCTCGGGTTCAGCCTCGGGCTCAGGTTCAGCCTCAGGTTCGGGCTCAAGCTCCGGCTCGGGTTCAGCCTCAACCTCGAACTCAGGCTCAGGTTCGGGCTCAAGCTCCGATTCGGGTTCAGCCCTGGGGCCGGGCCGGCCGACGCCCTCCCCGATCTCCAGTGCCGCCCTGGTTCCCTTTCGGATAGCGGCCACCTTGAGCAGGGCGCGCATGGCATTGGCGATGCGTCCCTCTTTGCCTATCACCCTGCCCATATCCGACTCAGCCACCCGCAGGCGATACACGATCTGGTCTTCGTCCTCCTCCTCCGTCACCACCACCTCATCCGGGTACTCGACGATGGCCCGGGCCATATACTCGATGAGGTCCTTCATGGTTTGTCTCCGCTCTCAGGCTCAGGTTCAGCCTCGGGCTCAGGCTCAGCCTCAGGTTCGGGCTCAAGCTCCGGCTCGGGTTCAACCTCGGGCTCAGGTTCGGGTTCGGGTTCAAACTCCGGCTCGGGTTCAGCCTGGGGCCTGGGTTCAGCCCTGAAGCCGGGCCGGCCGACGCCC
>JAIVWR010000047.1:0-8465 GCA_048636435.1 Acidobacteriota bacterium
TAAGGATGAGGACGAAGACGATAGCAGCGACGATCAGCCAGCGGCTAATCTTTCGCTTGTCGGTCAGGCGCGGGTAGCCCGGGGCACCGCGACGAACCGCTGCCGAGCGGCGGTAGGTTGATCGTCGCGCCTTTGCCCTGGCCACAGTCTCCCTACACCTCCACTATCAGGGGCAGGATCATCGGCCGTGTGCGGGTCTCGTGATAGAGGTATTTGGCCAGCGCATCCCTGACGCGGGCACTGACGTCGGCCGACTCAGAGTGGTGGTCGGCGCCTTTCAGGGCTTGCGTCACTCGTTTTCGGGAGTTGGCCAGTATCTCCTCGGCCCCCTCGGTGTCCATGAATCCCTTGGCCACCACATCCGGCTGGCCTACCAGGCGGCCGGTGTGCTTGTCCACGGTCAGGATGACCACGATGATGCCGTCGCTGGCCAGGCGCTGGCGGTCGCGCAGCACCACCTGGTTCACCCCCACGGCCAGCCCGTCGACGTAGACGTGGTCGGCCGCCGCCCGACCGATGACTTTGCCGCCCTTGCCGTCCAACTCCAGGATGTCGCCGTCTTCCAGGATGAAGGTATTGTCCTGGGCTAGGCCCATGGTCTGGGCCAGGCGGACGTGGGTCATCAGGTGGCGGTATTCCCCATGGATGGGGACGAAGAAGCGGGGGTTCACCAGGCTCAGGAGCATCTTCAGTTCTTCCTGGGCGGCGTGCCCGTGCACGTGAACATCGGCGATGCGGCTATATAGGATGTGGGCCCCCAGGCGACCAAGGTTGTCGATGGTACGGTTGATGAGCATCTCGTTGCCCGGGATGGGGCTGGACGACAGGACCACGGTATCGCCGGGGGCGATCTGGACGTGGCGGTGGTCGCGGCCGGCCATGCGCACCAGGGCAGAGGTGGGCTCTCCCTGGGAGCCGGTGCTGATGATGGCAACTTTCTCGGGACGCGTACGGGAGAGCTGATCGATGGGAGCCAGCACATTCTTGGGCGCACTGAGGTAGCCCAGCTCCAGAGCCATCTGCACGTTGCCCACCATGCTGCGGCCGGTGATGAAAACGCGGCGGCCGTTGCGATCGGCGGCGTCGATGACCTGCTGCACGCGCGAGATGAGGGAGGCGAAGGTGGCCACGATGACGCGTCCGGGTGCGGTGGCCATAATGCGATTCAGGGACTCGCCGACCACTTGCTCGGAGGGGGTGTAGCCGGTGCTCTCAGCGTAGGTGGAGTCGGATAGGAGGAGGAGAACACCCTCGTTGCCCAGCTCGGCCCAGCGGGGCAGGTCGGTGGGCTCGCCCATCACCGGCGTGTGGTCCAGCTTGAAGTCGCCGCTGTGGATTACGGTGCCTACGGGCGTGCGAATGGCCAGGCCGCAGGAGTCGGGGATGCTGTGGGTGACCCGCACGAACTCCACCTGGAAGGCCCCCAGGCGAATCTTATCGCCGGGGCTCACCATCCGCAGGTCGGCCTCCTTGAGGAGCTTGTGCTCCTTGAGCTTGACCGATATGAGGCCGCGGGTGAGCCTGGTGCAGTAGATGGGCGCTCGTAGCTCGCGCAAAACATAGGGCAGGGCACCCGTGTGGTCCTCATGGCCGTGGGTGATGATGATGGCCCGGAGCTTCTTCCGCCGCTCGCGCACGTAGGAGATGTCGGGGATCACGAGGTCGACCCCCAGCATCTCTTCCTCGGGGAACATGAGGCCGGCGTCGATGAGGATCATGTCATTGGGGAGCTCCAGCACCATCATGTTCTTGCCGATCTCTCCCAGGCCGCCCAGAGGGATTATCCGTAGTTTGTTTCTAGCCATGGCTCAGCAAACTAGAAGAGGCGCATCTGTTGGGGCTCCGGCACTTCTTCCTTGGGCCCCTTGCGCGCCTCCTCGAGGACGGGCGGGAGCTTGTGGAAGTCTTCCTCTATGGACCGGCGCATATTGGCGGCGTGCAGGGCGGCTGCAGGGTGGTACATGGGCAGATAATAGATGCCATCGCGGCAGCGGGCCTGGCCGTGGGTCCGGCCGATGGACTCGTTGGGGAAGAACCAGGCCAGTGAGAAGCGTCCCAGGGGCACAACAATCTTGGGTTTGATCAGCTCGATCTGGCGCGTGAGCCACTTGCGACAGGCCTCGATCTCTTTGGGCAGGGGGTCGCGATTCTCGGGCGGGCGGCACTTGATGACGTTGGCGATGTAGACCTGGTCGCGGCGAAGGCCGATGGAGCCCAGCAGCTCTTCCAGGAGGCGACCGGCGGGACCGATGAAGGGGCGGCCCTGCTGGTCCTCGTAGAAGCCCGGCGCCTCCCCCACGAACACGATCTCGGCGTCCTCCGGCCCCTCACCGGGGACAGCGCGGTTGCGGCTGCGGCTCAGGTCACAGTCGGGGCAGACAGTTATCTTGTCGTAAAGCTCTGTGAGAGCCGACATTTTCTAAGCCGTAAACGGTAAAGCACTGTCCAAATACAGAATTGCCCGCACCCTGGAGGGAGCGGCCAAGAACAACCTTTCGAATGGATATTAGCACGAAGGGGCAAGGCCGTCAAATGCGCTTGGCTACCCGCGCCGCGGCTCCACCAGGCGGGCGAGGACAACGCCCAGCCCGTAGAGGACGATGATGGGGCCGGCCACGAGCGACTGGGTGACGGGGTCGATGCTGGGGGTGACGATGGCCGACAAGACGAAGGCGCCGACGATGGCATAGCGCCAGAAACGCAGAAGCTGGCGGGAGCTGACCACACCGAAGCGGGCCAGGCCCATGATCACGAGAGGCGTCTGGAAGACGATGCCCGTCCAGAGGAGAAGGCGGGTCACGAAGTCGACGTAGCTGCCGATCTTGATGTGGGGCTCGGCGACACCTTCGGGGTAGGTGAGGAGAAAGCCGAGGGCCGGCGGCAGGGCGATGTAGAAGGCGAAGGCGACCCCGCCGGCGAAGGCCAGGGTGGCGCCGAAGACGATGGCGTACACCCAGCGCTTCTCCTTGCTGGTGAGGGCGGGGGTGACGAACATGAGCGCCTGGTAGATGAGCATGGGCATGGCAAAGGTGATGCCGGCCATGAGGGCGATCCGGAAGTGGGCAACCAGGCCCTCCATGGGTTCGGTGAATATCAGGAAGAACGCGTCGCTGCGGTCCTCGGCGGGTTCCTTGAGGAAGTTGAGCATGCGGCCGGCGAAATAGAGGGAGGCGCCGGTGGTGGCAACGAGGGAAAGGGCCGAGACGATGAGGCGGTAGCGGAGCTCGCCGAGGTGCTCCATTATCGTCATGTACTTGCGCTGCTTGGCCTCGTCCTCGGGCTCTCTGGAGGGCTCCTCGGCGGTGGTGGGTCTGGTGCTCATGGTTGGGGCGAAGAGATGGGCTCGGGGGGTGCTAGCTTTTCCCCTCGGAGGGCGGCTTTTCCCTGCCGGTGGCCTTCTCGACGGACTTCCTGGCCGCCTTGAGGTCGGCCCTGGCGGCGTCTAGCTCGTCCTGAAGGGGCTTGGCCTGCTGGGTCAACTCCTGCCGAAGCTGGCGCAACTCCTGGCGCAGGTCTTCGTAGTCCTGGGTGACGTCGCCCAGCTCGTACTTGAGCTGGCTGGTGACCTGGCCAGCGTAACGACGGGCCTGGCGCACAAGGCGGGCGAGCTGGCCGGCCAGCTCGGGGAGACGCTGGGGGCCGACCACAATGAGAGCCAGCACCATAATGAGGATGATCTCAGGCAGGCCAATGCCGAAAAAGTTCATGCTCCCCCCGCGGCTTCGCGTAAAGAAATCGAACGGCAATAATTATTATAAACGATAAAGGAGCCAGGCGCGGCCCCTGGCTCCTGGGGTAAGAACAGGGCAGTTTAGTTTGGTCTGGCTGGCCCTAGTCGGGCTCGTCCTCAGCGATGCCGTGCTCCGTGATGTAGTTCACGGCATCCTGCACGGTGACGATCTTCTCGGCGTCCTCGTCAGAGATCTCGAAGCCTTTGTCCCCCTGGCCAAACTCCTCCTCCAAGGACATGATGAGCTCCACCAGGTCCAGGGAGTCGGCGTTGAGGTCCTCCACAAAGGAAGTCTTGGGGGCAATATTGGCCTCGTCGGCGCCCAGTTGTTCGACGATGATTTTTCTCACTCTTTCGAAGACGGTGGCCACGACTCACCTCCTGATGTTGCTCTCTAACCAGTCGTCATGCTGCTAATCGAGCCCAAGACGCCGTTGACGAACTTGGGGGAGCTTTCGCCGCCGAAGGATTTGGCCAGCTCCACCGCCTCATTAATAGCAGCCCGCACTGGCACCCTATTATCAATCAAGATCTCGTAGATGGCAAGCCTGAGGATGTTGCGGTCGACGACTGCCACCTGATCCAGGGGCCAGGCCGGCGCCTTCTGACGAATTACCTCGTCGATCTCCTCGCGGTGGTCTAGCACGCCCGACACCAGCTCCTGGGCGAAGGCAACCACATCGTCAGGAGCGGGGTTCTCCTCCAGAAGGCGTGAGAGGCTCTCCCCCGGCTCGTGGCCCACGCTGTCCAGCTCGTAGAGGGTCTTGAGGGCGATGATGCGTGCCTTGCGCCTCTTGCCTGCCATAGGCTACATCCCCAGGCCGCCGTCCACGGCCAGCACCTGTCCTGTAATGTAGGATGCCTCATCGGAGGCCAGAAAGGCTACCGCCCCGGCCACATCTTCGGGCTTCCCTGCGCGCCCCAGGACGATGCGCCGGAGGGCCTCGTCCTTCAGCGATTGCGGCAGGTCCCTGGTCATGTCCGTCTCGATGAAGCCGGGGGCGAGGGCGTTCACGGTGATACCTCGCGAGCCCATCTCGCGGGCCACGGCCTTGGTCAGGCCAATGAGGCCAGCCTTGGCCGCGGAGTAGTTGGCCTGGCCTGCGTTGCCCAGAAGCCCTGCCAGGCTGCTGATGTTGATGACCCGCCCCCAGCGCTCGCGCATCATGGAGCGCAGGGCAGCCTTGGTGCAGAGGAAGGCTCCCCGCAGGTCGGTGCTCAGAACCTCGTCCCAGTCCTGCTCAGACATACGCAGTATCAGTGTATCGCGATTGATGCTGGCGTTGTTTACCAGTATATCGACTCTGCCGAAGCTCTGCTGAGCGGCCTGGAAGACTCGCTCCACATCAGCAGCCACGGCGACATCGCCCTGCGCCGTCAGGCATTGGCCACCCTGGCTGCGGATCTGCTCGGCCACCTTTTCCGCTTGGGCGGCGCTCTGCTTGTAGTTTATCACTATCTTGGCCCCGCACTCGGCCAGCTTGAGGGCTACTGCTCGGCCGATACCGCGGGAAGCGCCGGTCACCAGGGCCACTCTATTCGTCAGATCGGTGACCACATTCAGCCTCCTTACGAATGGACGGGGCGTCGCCGATGTTCTTCGTGTTGGCGTTGCCATCGATGCGGCGAATGAGGGCGGTGAGGACGCGTCCCGGCCCTATCTCCACGAAGGTGGTGACGCCGTTTTCGATCATGTACTCCACCGAGCGCTGCCAGAGGACGGGCCGGCGGAACTGCTCCAGGAGCTCTCGTTTAATGGCCTCGGCGCTGGTCATCGCTTGGGCGGTGCTGTTGGCCACGATGGGCGGCTGGGCGTCGGCGAAGGGCGTGCGGGCGACGGCCTTGGTCATACCTTCGGCGGCCGGTCGCATGAGGGAGGAGTGGAAGGCGCCGCTGACGTTGAGACGAATGGCCTGACGGGCGCCACGGGCCTTGGCCTCCTCCATCGCTCGCGCCACCGCGTCGAGGGTGCCGCCAATGACCGCTTGGCCAGGCGAGTTCAGGTTGCAGACCTCGGCCCGCGTTTGGTAGCAGAGTTCGGTCACTTTGTCCTCTGGCAGGCCGATGATGGCCGCCATGGCGCCGGGGACTCTCTCGCCAGCCTCCTGCATCAGGCGGCCGCGCTCTCGCACCAGGCGCAGGCCGTCGGGGAAGGTCAGGGCGCCGGCGGCCACCAGGGCTGTGTACTCGCCCAGGCTGTGGCCGGCCATGAAGGCCGCCGGCTGCTCCTGGAGGCAGCCGGCTTCCAGGGCGGCCTGGAGGCAGGCGAGGCTGACGGTCATGATCGCTGGCTGGGCATTGATTGTCTGGCGGAGGGTGTCCTCGGGCCCCTCAAAGCAGAGACGGCTGAGGGGCAGGCCAAGCGCTTCGTCGGCTTCCTGGAAGACGCGGCGAGCGGCGGGAAAGGACTGGTACAGGTCAAGGCCCATTCCTACCTGCTGCGAGCCCTGGCCGGGGAAGACCCACGCTAGGGCGCCGGCTCTGTCCTCCCCAGGGCAAGGTCGAGACACCATCGCTATCACCCCACGTCCCGCTCGCTGGACAGCAGGCAGGACAGGCGAAGTATAGCAAAAAAGCGGTGAAGGCGGGAAAGGCTAGCGCTGGCCAGGCAGGCGGTGCGGCTCCTCTACCTTCAGCACGGTTCGTCCGCGGTAGGTGCCACAGACGGGGCAGGCCCGATGAGGCAGGCGCAGGGTGTGACACTGAGGGCAGGGCACCAGATGGGGCAGGTTGAGTATGATGTGGCTGCGGCGCTGTCGCTGTCGGGCTTTGGGGTACTTCTTCTTTGGCAGTGGCGGCACGCTAGGACTCCTGTTCCTGCTCGATATTGGCGGCCAGCTCCGTCAGAGCCGCCCAGCGGGCATCGGTCTCTTGGCTAGAGCAGCCGCAAGGGCCTTGGTTGAGATTATAACCGCAATGAGGGCAAAAGCCAAGGCAGTCGGGCTTGCAGAAGGGCTGCATGGGCTCGGCTGTCAGCCAGTACTGGCGCACCGCCTCTGTCAGGTCGAGGACCTGGTGCCTGTCGATGAGGAAGGCGTCGGGGTCGGCGAGCGAGGGCAGAAGCTCGCCGGTGGAGGCGTTCACCGTAGGCAGATATTCCTCTTGGAAGGTGAGGGTGAGGGGGTAGGATATGTCGCTCAGGCAGCGGCTGCACTTGGCGGCGACGGTGCAGTGAAGGGTGGCAGAGACCAGTATCCCCGCGTCGGTGCGCAGGAGGTCGACGCTGCCCGTCAGCTCGCTGATGGAGGCTTCTCCCTGGGGTAAGGGTTTGCTCTCGCTAATCTCGTAGTGGGTGGCGCTGCCCACGGGCTCGCGCAACTGCTGGCCTACGACAAATTGCATGAAAATCTGTCCCCAAAAATGTGGTGGAATGCTTCACCAGATTGGCTGTCGCCTTGTCAGGGGCCTCCCTCTAAGTCTATAATCCTGCCGCGAGCATTGTCTACCCCGTACTTTGGTTCGGTAGCCTCATGCCCTCGCTAGTAATGACGATAGCGGCTGACCTCTACGCTCTTCAGGAGATCGATTCGGCTGTCGAGGCCACCAAGGCTTCCCTGACGGCGGTGGAGGAGCAACTGGGGGAGAGTGAGGAGCTCATCGCCGGCCGCCAGGCGGTCGAAGAGGGGCGAGACGCTCTTGAGGGCGTCAGCAAGCAGCAGCGAGAGTTGGAGTGGCAGGTGGATGACCTTCGCCCACGCCTCTCGGACGTGGAGGGCAAGCTGTACAGCGGCTCAGTGCGCAACCCCAAGGAGCTAGGGAGCATGCAGGACGAGGCGAACATCCTGAGGGGCCAGTTGCGGCGGCGAGAGGATGAGCTCCTGGACCTGATGGTGCGAGTGGAAGAGAGACAGACGGCCCTACGAGAGGCGGAGGAATCCTTGACCGAGGTGGAGGGGAGGTGGCGGCAGGACCAAAAGGAGCTGACCAGCGAGAAGGAGAAGCTGGAAGGCGAGCTGGCTGGGCTGGAGGAGCGGCGAAGGCAACAGACGGGCCTGATAGAGGCGAGGGTGTTGGCCCTCTATGACAACTTGTGGGAGAGACGACAGGGCAGGGCAGTGGCCAAGGTGGAGCGAGGCATGTGCGGGGGTTGCCGCATCACCCTGCCCATGACCGTGCTGCAAAAGGCCCGCTCCGGCATGGACGTGGTGCAATGCGTTAGCTGCGAGCGGATTCTGTACGTGAGCTAAGCTGTGAGGGCAGTAGGCTACTTCCGGGAGACAGGCGGCAGCCAGCCATTGGCTGAGCAGAGTCGTGCCTTCCTGGATTTCTGCCGTCAGAATGGCTATGAAGCGGCGGCTACCTTCCTGGATGCCCCCGCCGGTGACGACTGCGCTGGCTACCGCCAGCTCATCGAGTTCCTCAAGCAGCGGCCCGACCGTGGATTCACTGTGGTCGTCATCCCCTCCCTGACCAGCCTGGGGAGCGACCTGTGGGAGGCGGCCAGGCGCTACTACCAGCTGGCCAGCCTGGGCGTGAAGGTGATGTGTCTGGAGGACGGCACCGACCCCGGGGCCACGCTGCTTTCCCTCTGGGCGGAAAAGAAGGACGAGCGGCTGGGACAGAAGGTGCAGGCGGCCATGAGGCGCAAGGCCGTGAAAGGTGAGGTGCTTGGGCGGCCGCCTTTCGGCTATCGAGTGGGCCCGCGTCGGCGTTTGGAGATAGTGCCTGAGGAAGCCACGGTCGTGCGCTACATCTTTCGCCTGTATCTACGGGATGGCCTGGGTATCCGCCTCAT